>LOEW01000128.1 GCA_001516045.1 Desulfosporosinus sp. BRH_c37 | reverse complement strand
ACCGAAGACTCGATGTTCAACTTTAGTTGAACGAGTTCACTCCCTTCTTCGACCTTTTTGCTATATTATTTTAAGTTACCGGAATGGAGGAAATAGAAATGCATTTTACGACATTAGCGAGCGGAAGTTCCGGAAACGCAATTCTTGTCGGAGAGGACAACCGACATTTACTGGTAGATTGCGGAATTAGTGGGAAGAGCCTATTACATAACCTCTCCAGATTAAACATATCCGACTCAGAGATTGAAGGGATTGTGGTTACGCATGAACATGTGGATCATATCCGGGGGGTGGGTATCCTAGCACGTAAATTAAAGATACCAATCTATGCCACGACTGGGTTATGGGAGGTGATGAATCCTTTCCTAGGAAAACTGGCGGAGAACCAGCGTATGGAAGTTCAAGAGTCATTTTCCTGTGCAGGGCTTGATGTTTTGCTATATCCGACGTCTCATGATAGTCGAGAAAGCTTCGGATTAAAGGTTTCCCGGCCTAAACGGAAGGATAAGGGGAACTTGGCGGTCGGTATTGCCACGGATAGTGGTATGATTACAGAAGAAATGCACCGTCATTTGAAAGGGTGTGATGCCTTTGTCGTTGAGGCGAACTACGATGACCAAATGCTAAAGTTTGGATCGTATCCAGCGTATCTGAAGAAGCGAATTAGGGGACAATATGGGCATCTTGAAAATAAGCAGTTAGCTGAAGGGTTATTAGAGTGGATCACCGAAAACACCCAACGGATCTTGTTGGCCCATCTTAGTGAAGAAAATAATACTCCAGAACTCGCATTGACTACTGTTAGGCGTATCCTGAGAGATTCAAATAGATCAAAAAAGTACACGGATGTGAAGGTACATGTTGCACCGCGTCATTCACCGCATGAACTGATCATGCTGAAAGAATAATAGTCAGAGGAGAGTTAGTCATGAGCTATTATAACGATAAAGATAATTATTCAGACAGAAGACCCCGCTTTTTTTCAACACTCGTAGTCGCTTTAATTAGTGCCTTGTTGGGTGGGGTCATCGCGGTGGCACTGGTTCCATCGATATACGGAAATATTCAAAAGACGCCCACAAATCAATTGGTTTTAAATAGTGGGCCAACAACTCCAATCGTCAATACTGAGGGGAATACTAATTTTCCTGTTGCTCAGATTGCTAAAGCCACTGGCCCGGCGGTTGTCGGGATTGCAAATTTCCGGACCACAGGGGCATTATTCGGTGGAGGTGGTTTAACAGAAGTGGGAAGTGGTTCCGGCTTTATCATTGATGCACAACATGGCTACATTGTCACCAATAACCATGTAATTGCAGGGGCGGAAAAGATTGTTGTGAGTCTGGCAGATGGCCGGAATATTAACGCGAAACTGGTGGGCTCCGATAAGCGTACGGACTTGGCGGTGGTTCAGATAGCCGATACAAAAAATCTAACTGCCACGCAACAGGGAGATTCTTCAAAACTCCAAGTAGGGGAACCGGTCGTTGCGATCGGAAACCCCGGAGGGCAAGAATTTGCCCGATCCGTAACCACGGGTGTTATTTCGGCAACGAATCGGATCTTAGATATTGAGGGAGAAGCAAGTTTTAACCTCATTCAAACCGATGCAGCCATTAACCCTGGAAACAGTGGCGGGCCACTTGTGAATTACCAGGGTCAGGTTATTGGAATTAATTCCGCTAAGAATCAGGAAGCCGGGTTTGAAGGAATGGGTTTTGCTATCCCCTTTTCTGACGCATTACCGACAATTAAACAATTAATTGAACAAGGGTATGCCAGCCATCCCGGACTTAATGTCCAAATCGATCCTCGGTATACGGCTGAATATGCTAGTCAAAAAGGATGGCCGGCTGGAGCCTATGTTGCTAAAGTCACGCCAGGCGGACCAGCCGAAAAAGCAGGAATTCGAACAGGGGATATCTTGACGAAGATTAATGGCAAGGATATTAAGAACTCTCTGGGTTTAACCCGTGAGTTGTTCAAGTATAAGCCGAGCGACACGGTTGCGATCACCGTTTTTCGCGATAATAAGACTGTCGACGTTTCAGTGACACTGGTGGAAATCAAGTCGCAATAAGGAAATTGGCCTTACATGAAGTGGGGGTCATGAAAATCGTATAAGGTTTATATGTCGAAAACGATTAGTCTGTAGCTTAGATTGATAAGCAATCTAAGCTACAGACTTTTAGGCAACTTTATTGTGGGGTACAATCCTTAATCCTTCCTTAATATTGAAGGATTAAGGATTGTTACATTACCAAACAATGCCATAAGTATTTTCAGATCTGAAATTTTTCCCACTATAGCCATTATCTTTCTCCTGCGATGCTAGAGATTTTCCCTGCAACTTTTTACTTATTTGTACGCAGGGGGATCAATCATTAAGTGGGTAAAAAAACTTGTATCTTATCCCAATTTTGTCGAACCATTTACCCATCTAATAATAGTGAACTGATGTTTCAGGGGGAGTAAAGTTGAACTCTCGCCATGAATGAAGTATTATTTAGGTTAAGGGTAAAATTGGCAGACTCAGGATCATTTAGTGAGAAAGGTTGATAACGGATGGAAAACAAGTCCACCTCGAATTTTCTTAAGAACATTATTAATGAGGACCTAAAATCAGGTAAGGTTGATCACATTATCACGCGGTTCCCTCCGGAGCCCAACGGTTATTTACATATTGGACATGCTAAATCTATCATTCTTAACTTTGAACTGGCGGATGAATTCAAGGGTAAAACTCATCTGCGCTTTGATGACACAAATCCAGTTAAAGAAGACACGGAATACGTAGAATCCATTAAGGAAGATGTCTTATGGTTAGGGTATGAATGGGATGAATTGTTCTTTGCTTCAGATTATTTCGAGGAAATGTACAACCGCGCAGTTATACTCATTAAAAAGGGCAAAGCGTATGCTTGTGATTCCACCGCAGAGGAAATACGGCAAATGCGTGGATCGTTAACAGAAGCCGGCATGGGGAGCCCCTCTCGTGATCGGACGGTTGAAGAAAACCTGCAGTTGTTCGAGCGCATGCGTAATGGGGAATTCAAAGATGGCGAAAAGGTATTGCGAGCTAAAATCGACATGGCTTCACCGAACATAAATATGCGAGATCCTGTCCTTTACCGGATTGCTCATGCGACCCATCATAATACAGGAGACAAGTGGTGTATCTACCCCATGTATGATTTTGCCCATCCTTTAGAAGATGCTATCGAAGGGATCACACATTCGATCTGTACATTAGAATTCGAAGATCATCGTCCTTTGTACGACTGGGTTATTCGGGAATGTGAGATGGAGAAGGTTCCTCACCAATATGAATTTGCACGGTTAAATATTACAAATACGGTTATGAGTAAGCGGAAGCTAAAGCAATTGGTTGATGAGCACGTCGTGGACGGATGGAATGATCCACGGATGCCTACCATCTCGGGCCTTCGGCGCAGAGGGTATACGGCAGAAGCAATGCGCAACTTCGCCCGCGAAATTGGGGTGGCCAAAGCGGATAGCGTAGTCGACACTAAGATGCTTGAACATTTTATTCGGGAAGACCTGAAGCTCAAAGCACCGAGAACAATGGCAGTACTTGAGCCGCTAAAGGTCGTCATAACGAACTATCCAGAAGCTCAGGTGGAGATGTTAGAGGCCGAAAACAACCCGGAAAATCCAGAAATGGGTACTCGACAAATTCCTTTTTCGCGCGAAGTTTATATTGAACAAGACGATTTTACCGAAAATCCTCCAGCCAAATATCACAGACTTTTTCCAGGAAATGAAGTCCGACTTAAAAATGCCTATTTCATTAAATGTCATGAGATAGTAAAAGATGAGTCCGGCAAAGTTATCGAACTGCACTGTACATATGATCAGGAAACCAAGAGTGGATCAGGGTTTACAGGTAGAAAAGTTAAAGGGACGATACACTGGGTGGATGCATCACAGGCTGTTCCAGCGGAGTTCAGATTATATGAAGCTTTGATTTTGGACGAAGATATGGTGGAGGAAGCGTCTTTCCTTGAGCATATTAATCCCAAATCTCTGGAGATCGTTCATGGATTCGTGGAGCCAAACATTAAAGACTCCAAGCCACAGGATAAATTTCAATTTTTCCGACATGGATATTTCAACGTTGATCCTTTTAATTCAACGCAAGGCCATTTGATCTTCAACAGGATTGTGTCTTTAAAGAGTTCCTTTGAATTACCAAAGTAAGAGACGAGCGAAGATGATGAAGCTTTCAAGAGATTTCTACAAAAAATCCTCCCTTCAGCTCTCCCAGGATCTGCTGGGCAAGATATTTGTGAACATTGTTGATGGTAAAAAAATAAGCTGTAGACTTGTTGAAGTGGAAGCCTATATGGGAATTGAAGATAAGGCGGCACACTCCTATGGGGGAAAAAGGACCAAGAGAACTGAGGTTATGTACGGGGAGCCGGGTCTTTTATATGTCTTTATTGTCTATGGCATGTATAATTGTGCCAATATTGTGGCCGCAGAAGTAGGCGTACCTCAAGCAGTATTAATAAGGGCAGCTGAGCCTCTAGAGGGTATGGAGGAGATGGCTATTCGAAGGTTTAATAAACAATACTCAGAGCTTTCCAAGAAACAACAAATAAATCTTACCAACGGACCAGGAAAGCTTTGTATTGCCCTAGGCATAGATAGAACTGCAAACGGAAAAGATCTATGCTTAGATAATCTGTACATAGAGGAAGATGGATATAAGCCTGAGATAGTAACGAGTAAACGAATTGGGATTGACTACGCTGAAGAGGCAGTAGATTATCTGTACAGATTTTATATAAAAGATAATAAATACGTCTCAATTCAGTGAATTTAAATTATTTTTAATAAGAGGCTATCATATTCATCCTAAATCCCGCAGGGATTTATCATATACAAAGAGGGAAAAACCATCAGGGAGTTAAATTATCGGCGTTGCCGGTTGTTTTACTCCTCGATGTCTCCATTATCTAATTGTGATCTTGTGCTGAATACCTGTCGATAATCGGTTCCATGCTGCCGTCGGGACCGACTGTATCCAACGAGAGATTGAGGGTTGGCCCCTCAGTCAATCGGATTGGAACGCTGTTGCGTTCCAGCCCTTGGTTTCGGTTTCCGGCTATTTAATGAAATTACCTGGCTTGAGGATGTGTTTCAGACTTTCTGAGATATCATCCTCTTTTTTATTGAAGTACGCCAGAATATCTTTTTGCTTTTTCGTCAGCGGATTGTGCATCATCACCCCGGACGGGTAGACGGCAACCTTGATTTTCCTCAGTTCAAAGAAGATCCTGTCCAGGGAGAGTCGTTTCTTCCGGATATAGTCTTTTGTCGTATTGAACACATACGTTCTCAGGATGAGCGCCAGGAACGCGAGAAACATCTTGCCCTCTTCCGCCTGCGCCGAATGGATCCTGAGCCTTTTCATATCCAGATGGTTTTTTATGTTGTCAAACGATTTCTCAATGACGTCTTTCATCCGGTATATCTCCAGTATTTCCGCGGTA
>LOEW01000127.1 GCA_001516045.1 Desulfosporosinus sp. BRH_c37 | reverse complement strand
TGTGTCTTAGCTGCCACCACAACACCGAGCATAAACTGTCCCGGCAAAGCCATAAGAAATATGGCTTTACTCATCGCCGCAATCTTCGATTCTGGGAGCCAGGGCAATAAACTGACAAAGGGGCTTTTAATAACCTCTTGCCAAAACAACCAAACGACATTGGATATCATGAATAAAAAAACAAACCAGAGAAGCCATCCGTAGTCCGAAGGAAAGAGTAATATTGCTAAAATACTTACCCCAACCATTTTAAGATAAAACTCAACATCTTTCTCATTACGCAACTCATATTTAAGACACATTTCCACCAAACCATTCACAGGGTTACGTTTTTTAAAGAGCAAATTAGAGTTTCTGAATAATAAGGGGCGTTTTCTGGAGAATCTTGGCCTTTTTACGTAGGTTCCGTTATTCTGTAGCATGTACTTAGCTAGTCTGAGCCTAGCAATTTGCTCCCTGGCAACATCTTCAAAGAAAATCCCCTTTAATTTAGCCCGTTGATATATGAGCTTACTTAAGATGCTCAAGAGCACTAAGATTGACAGATAAAACAGACCGTTGCGGCTCAACAAAAGAGCTACACTTTGCCTTACATACACACCTATTACTAAAAAAATGATCAGTTTCACGATGCGCTTGCCCCAACCCTTGAAACGAAGTTCGACAAGTTGTTTACCAAGACCCATACAGTTCTTAAGGAGAAAGACTAAAACGGTCAACCATACGACACCTAGCAAAGAAAAACCGTAATGCAATAATAAAAGTGGCGCCAGAATAGTCAGCAACAATAAGGTTACCACAAGGTTATAGACAACAGCATACACTAAACTATACTTAATAATCCGGCTGATCCACACTTTGCGCTGTAAGAGGAAGAGCTGATCCGCACCCTCCACGAAAATACGTATTGTACCTGACCAAGCGAATATAAGCATAAGCGCAGATAGAGCATTGAGAGGAACATAGTCCAACCACCCAGGGACCGCCCTCCACCAGGAAAGATAGTAATATATGAAACCAGCCGAAAAAGGGATGACAATATAAAGAGCTACAATCCAATCTACGGCAGTTCTCCATACTTGATACTGATATTTCCAGTCTGAAATAATTCGCTGAAAAAATAGCCTAGTTACGGTAATCATTAGCTATTCTCCAAGAGTTTATCAAAACATTCCAATAGAGAGCCCTTGGGTAACTGGCATTGTTCCCTGATTTCTTTAAGATCTCCCCGAGCTACAACTCCCCCGGCGTTCATTAATACAAAAGAACTACAGATTCGTTCCGCAGTATCCAAGATATGTGTACACATCAATACTCCTGCACCTTTGGCTCTAGCTTGGTTTAAATAAGCCAGGAAGTCCTTCGTACCCCTAGGATCCAGCCCCACAAAAGGCTCATCCACCACAAAAACTGATGGCTCTAGCAAAAAACCCACAATCAGCATGACCTTTTGCTGCATGCCCTTAGAAAAGCTGCCCGGTAGATGGTGCTTGACTTCCGTAAGACGGAAGAGTTTGAGAAGTTCCTCAGCTCTTGGTACAAATACTTTTCGCTCGATTTCATAGGCTGCGGCAGCTAGTTCTAAATGTTCCCAAAGTGTTAACCCTTCATATAGTACGGGCTGTTCTGGGATATAGGCAAAGTTTTTCCTCGTCCCGGCGAATTCCACCTTACCATCCATCACCGGCAGCAACCCCATGATCGCCTTAATTGTAGTGCTTTTCCCAGCTCCGTTAGGACCAATCAGTCCTACATGTTCCCCCTGTTTCAGAGATAAGGTCACATTTTTGATAACCTCCGTGTTGTCAGAATAACCTGCGTGTTTAATATCTACGGTTAGTAATTCCATCGATTCATCCTCATTTGTCGTCGATTTTCCTGATTATATCTCTAAAATTCCCTTCTTCTATAAAAACCTAAAGAAAGACGAGCCGAAGCGGCCATCAAAATCAAGGCTAAGGCTAAGAAATAAGTGGCGATTTGCCAATCAGCTTGAGTTTGTAGCCAGTTCCCCGCTTCTTGCAGCATAGCCAAAATATTTCGGATAGCAGGGTTGCCCACTCCTCCAAGCTCTTGCACAGTCAGTCCAATTACCATAGGTAAAAAAAAGAAACAGGCCAAAAATAGGATCATGCCGACCATTCTGGATCGGAGATAACCAAACTTGAAGTAAATGGGAAAATAAATAGATGTTAAGACAGCCATGGCAACCAGAGCCCCTGTAATTTTCTCTAAAGAGATCCAACCTATGGGCATAGGAATTCCTATAATAGACACCATACTTTGAGCGAGCAGGCAACCTATGATTGCGAGAATAGCATAGATAAATACGGAAAGATACTTAGCTAGGACAATGTCCTGACGACGCAAGGGAAGGCTGTTCAACATTATTTCAGACTTATTTTTGTCATCCTGGGTTAGGGCTTGTATCATAAGCATGTAGGTTGCCCCTACTGTGGCAGCACTGAGGGCTCCACCTGGCATAGTTCTAAAAACAAAGAGCGCTAAGAGCACATATAACGCAGTAAACCACAGAGAACGTTTCAATAGCAGGAGATCTTTCCACACCAGATTAACCATGATGCTCCCCCCTTACTGTATAAAGCATGATGTCTTCCAAGGACGGCTTTTCTAGGAGAGCTAGACCTCTAAAACGGCGTAGGGCCTTTTCTTTATCTCGTACCAATCCTTCAAACCCGAATTTGTTAGTCTTGATACCAACAAAAAGTCTTTTGCTTTCTTCGTCGAGCAAATCGCAAGATCCTTTGATTACCCCATATTTCTCTAAGATGTCATCTTTAGGGGCGCTCAAGACGATCTCACCCTGATTAATGAAAGTCACATAGTCGGCAATCTTATCTAAATCCGGGGTAATGTGGGTAGAAAAAAAGACGGAATTCCGTTCATCCTGGATCAGGGTAGCAAGGATGTCTAAGAGCTCGCTGCGCGCCATCGGATCAAGGCCAGCTGTAGGCTCATCCATGATTAAGAGCTCTGCCCCATGGGAGAGGGCGATTGCCAAAGAATACTTCATCTTCATCCCTTTAGAGAGTTGTTTAATCTTTTGTTTAGGGTTAAGGTCAAAGTCTTTCAAGCACTTTTCAAAGGTCTGGGGTTCCCAGTGTCTGTAAAAGGGAGCAACGATACGGGCCATATCCCTGATAGAAAGTTCTTCATAATAGTGGTTTTCGTCAAAGACGAAGGCCATGCGATTTTTTATAGCAAGTTCATGTTCTAGGTTATCAAGACCGAATACATTGATCTGACCACTGTCTTTACACAGCAAATTTAAAATCAGTTTGATCGTGGTACTTTTCCCCGAGCCGTTCGGCCCGATAAAACCCATAACATAGCCGCGTGGCAGCCGAAAACTAACATTTTTCAAGGAGAAATCCTTAAAATGCTTAGTTAGTTTATTAACAGTCAGTATGTTGTCCGTATCGACCATCCTTATTCCTCCTCTTTCCTGCTTCTCAGATTCCAGTAGTCGTCAGGGAGGATGTTATTGTTCCTCCAATAGCAGTTTGAACATTGCAAGAAGATCTTCTCGCTCCATGCCTGCGGTTCTGGCAGCAATGATGGCTTCGGTTACTTTTTCTTCAACGACACGCAGTCGCTTCTCATATAATAATTCCTTGTTTTGAGCGGACACGAAGGATCCTTTACCGCCCACGGTCTCAATATAGCCTTCCCGCTCTAGTTCCTCATAGGCCCTCTTCGTAGTTATTACGCTGATCTGTAATTCCTTAGCAAGAATACGAATTGAGGGCAACCCCTCTGCTTCTGCCAGATCGCCCTTTAGGATAAGATTTTTTATTTGGGTAACAATCTGTTGATAGATTGGTTCAGGTGAAGAATTGGCAATAATAATATTCATAGCAAGACGACCTCCTCCTTTCTTTGAAGTGACTGAACTAGTTAACAAGAAGGTTTCCTTTTGGAGCTGCATGGTTCCTGGTGTTCCGTGAATTTAGAATTGAATAAACTTATAATCAACTAAGAATGACACTAATGATATTACCGTATATATACAATATATACGGTAATATCATTAGTGTCAACGTTTATAATATCCTGGCGTTGGTTTTGGGCAGTCCATTGAGGATGCCGGATGGAAATCAGTGGTCCGGTTTCCACAATTTTTCCTTATGAACCTTCCAAGCTTAAACCTTCCCAGGTAGTGGTGATTATCGAATTGCCTTGCCAACTCTCCGGCAAAGAAAAATTAAAACCATATTGGGTATTTTGGTACACCTTAGGGTCGGTTTCCTCGTAGGCACCAAGTTGGACAGCGGTAATCAGCCAGCGATTTTCGACTTTCCCTACGCTAAGATCAATTGGCCGCTTGGTGGCAACACCATCATTTTGCATCTCCACACTCGTTAGCTCTAAGATTTCACCCTTTACTTCATACTCAGATTGCGATGATTTCTTAATGCTTAGAACTTCAATTCGATCCGGCCATGGACTTGAAACCACCCTGCCCGGAACATCCTGAAGATCTTTTTGCCATGCCGACAAAAGATCGGGGGAGACAAGGTTTCCGTAGTTCTCTTGGATACTTTTGTTTACGTAATCTCTAGGCGCTGTAATTATCATCCCCTCCTTTGACCGTCTTGTCGATCAAGTTTCGGAGCTCTTTTAACTCCCCATCAGACAGAGTCCGATTTTCAATAAATTGAGAAAATAACTAAGTGTAGATTACGCTCAGCATTCTACATATATTTACACATCAACTTTTTAGTTATATAATGGGCATTAATACTTACCATATAAACATTAATGAGCGACTCAACTAAATACGTTTGTTTGCTAGGGGTGCCCTTCGGGGCTGAGATGAGGAAACTCGATCCCTTTGAACCTGATCTGGTTAATACCAGCGGAGGAAAGCAACCATTTTACTTATATATATAAGTGAGAACTGCTTACCGCAGTTCTCACTTTTTTAATGGTTTAAGCCCTCCCTGGTACTATAGCTGCAAGACGGGAACCATCGGCAAACATGTGTGAACAAGCGAAAGGAGGTCGGTCAGTTGCAGATTGTTGTAAATGGTGAAGCGCAGGAAGATCTCTCAGAATGTACCGTATTCCAGTTACTAGAAAGCCTTGCTGTGACCCCTAAAACGGCGGTCGTGGAGCTCAATGGTAAAATCCTAACGCAAGAACATTGGCAAGACACTCTCTTGCGCGCTGATGACCGTTTGGAAATCTTAGTATTTATAGGAGGAGGTTGATACCGTGAACGATATCATACAGAGTATTAATTCATCGAATGACAGTTTACTCATCGGAGGAGTGAATTTGCGTAGCCGACTGTTCGTAGGAACTGGTAAATTTTCGTCTCATGAAATAGTGCCTCAGGTATTGAAAGCGAGCGGCAGCCAGGTAGTAACGATGGCTTTACGCCGAGTCAATTGGAAAAGCCCACAGGAGAATATCCTCAATTACATGCCACCAAACACCATTTTATTGCCTAACACATCCGGTGCGCGCACGGCTGAAGAAGCCGTGCGTATCGCTCGCTTAGCTCAGGCTGCAGGCTGCGGAAACTGGGTGAAAATTGAAGTAGTCCAGGATCAACGCTACTTATTGCCGGATAATTGGGAGACACTCAAAGCCACAGAACAACTGGTGAACGAAGGTTTTGTGGTACTGCCTTACATGAGTCCTGATCTTGGTACAGCTAGACGCCTGCAGGATGCTGGAGCGGCAGCTATCATGCCCCTAGGGGCTCCAATTGGCAGTAACAGAGGCTTGCAAACCAAAGAACTCATCCGGATTCTGATCGAGGAGATTTCTCTGCCGATCATTGTCGATGCGGGCCTCGGTCGACCCTCCGAGGCTGCCGAGGCCATGGAAATGGGGGCGGCGGCAGTGCTTGTGAATACGGCCATTGCTACGGCAGCAGATCCGGTGTTCATGGCTCAAGCCTTTCGCTTAGCCGTAGTGGCAGGACGTCTGGGCTATTTAGCAGGACCGGGTGAACGACGGCTTGAAGCCGAAGCTTCCTCCCCTTTAACCGGTTTCTTACAGGAGGGTTAACTGATGTTTTACGAACAAATCAGGGAATGGCAACCTAGGCTCTCCGAGTCAACCTGGGCAAGTTTTAGGGGAGCCGACGTCGAACGGGTTTTAGTCCGCGAGACTCTTCGCCCTCAAGATCTAGCGGTCTTGCTCTCCCCAGCCGCCCTATCTTATCTAGAACCCATGGCCAAAAAGGCTCAGGCTCTAACGATCCGTAATTTCGGCCGCACGATAGGTTTGTTTGCTCCGCTGTACCTCTCCAATTTTTGTAGTAACCAATGTGTCTATTGTAGTTTCCATGCTGGCAATGAGATTGTACGCTGTAAGCTAACCGTGGAACAAGCCGTCAAGGAAGGGAAAGCTATCTCGTCGACTGGGTTGCAGCATTTGCTACTCTTGACAGGAGAATCTCGCACTCAGAGTGGACCCGCTTACATGGAAGAATGTGTCCGTGCTTTACGGCCCATGTTTGCCTCTCTGGGACTTGAAGTGTATCCCTTAGCCACTGAGGAATACCGACGTTTATACGAAGCAGGAATCGATTCTGTCACGCTCTTTCAGGAAACCTACGATGAAATTACCTATGCAGCGGTTCACCCCGCTGGACCCAAGCGCAATTATCACTACCGCTTAGAGGCACCAAACCGAGCGTGTGAAGCTGGAATCTCTGCCATAAACATAGGGGCACTCTTGGGTCTCTCGGACTGGCAACGGGATGCATTTTATTCGGCTCTCCATGCCGATTACTTACAAAGAAGCTATCCCGGGGTTGAGGTATCGATCTCTGTGCCAAGACTCAGACCCTATGCCGGGAGTTTTAACTCCTCAGCTGCTCCAGTCACGGATCAAGCTTTTGTCCAAATTATTCTGGCCTATCGTCTGTTTCTTCCCCGGGTTGGTCTGACTTTGTCCACCCGGGAAAGTCCGCAAATGCGAGAAAATTTGCTTCCCCTGGGAATCACTCGAATGTCAGCTGGCGCTCTCACTTCGGTCGGTGGTTATAGTGATCAAGCCAACGCAGGCAGCGCACAATTTGAGATTGCTGACGAACGAACCGTCCCAGAGGTAGTAGACATGATCCGAGCCAAAGGCTATCTGCCCTCTTTTTGTGACTGGGTAAATATGCGGAAAAAGGATGCTGTGGGCCTATGAATCCTTTAATGTCTGGTTTAACCGAAACGTTAAACCCAGAACAATTCGCTAAAGTCCAGCGAACGTTCGTAGGAATCGCCGGTTTAGGAGGCTTAGGCTCTAATGTCGCTTGGCACCTAGTGCGCAGCGGATTCTCCCACCTTGTCCTGGCAGATTTTGACCGCGTGGAGGCGAGCAACCTGAATCGACAGGCCTTTTTCCCAGATCAATTGGGACTCTTGAAAACTGAGGCCCTAGCTGAAAACCTTTTGAGGATCAACCCAGACTTAGACTTGCAATTGTGGTCAGTCCAAGTAACTCCTGCCAATGTCCAGGAGATATTTGCTCAATGTCCAGTGTGGGTTGAGGGTTTAGACCAAGCCTTCTCTAAAAAAATGTTCGTGGAACAAGGTCTGGCATCTGGGAAAAGAATCATCGGCGCATCTGGACTGGCTGGTTGGGGCGATACGGATACGATCCATACCCTGCACTGGGGTTCTGGTTTATCTGTTACCGGTGATTTTTGTACTGCTGTTGCGGAGGAACAGCCATCACTTTCTCCCCGTGTCGGTGTTGTGGCGGCCAAACAAGCAAACTTAGTGTTGTCCTGGGTACTGAACGAAAGATGTGAACCATTATGAAAGAAATACCCCGCACCCTCCCCGCTGGCATCTATGCCCTCACCTCTGAACTCCACTCTCTAGGCCGCACCAATCTTGAAGTGGCTAGTGAGATTTTGGCCGCTGGGGTCCCGGTTCTTCAGTACCGGGAAAAGGCTAAAAAGGTTAGAGTCATGTATGAGGAGTGCTTGGTGTTGCGGGCTATGACTCGACAAGTCGGTGCCTTGTTCATTATTAACGATCACTTAGATCTAGCTCTCGCCGTGGGCGCTGACGGTGTGCATATCGGGCAAGACGATTTGCCGCTGTCCAAGGTACGCGAACTCGTCGGACCCGATCTCCTGATTGGGGTTTCTACCCATTCGCCTGCTCAAGCACATGCCGCTGTGAAGGATGGCGCAAATTACATCGGAGTAGGGCCTTTATTTGCCACCCAGACCAAAATCGATGTCTGTGACCCGGTAGGACTTGACTATTTAGACTACGTTGTCAAGAATCTGAAAATCCCCTTTGTCGCAATCGGCGGCATTAAGGAGCACAATCTGGCCGAAGTGGTCCGGGCGGGGGCTAGAACCGTCGCCTTAGTCACCGAGATTGTGGGCAACCCAGACATTCCAAGCAAAATTAAGCGTTTGCAACGCATTATGGAGCTTAAACCTTTTAATCCCATGGCAAACAAAACAACCCCTTGACAGAAGAAAAATTTTTGAGAAAGAGTGTGATTTAATGAGTACACAGATGGCACAAGCCAAAAATGGAGTTATCACAGCAGCCATGCAAACTGTCGCCGACAAAGAGGGGCTGACACCTGAGGAAATTAGGTTTCGAGTAGCAGCAGGTAGTATTGTCATCCCCGCTAACCACAATCACACCTCCTTAAGCCCCGAGGGAGTTGGTCTAGGTCTTAAGACGAAGATTAATGTCAATTTGGGTATCTCCCCGGAATGTGCCAATCTCGAAAGTGAGCTGGCTAAGGTCCGTATGGCAATAGATATGAAAGCGGAAGCAATTATGGATCTAAGCAACTATGGCAAAACAGTTGAATTCCGCCACCAGCTCATTGCCATGTCCCCGGCAATGATCGGTTCGGTTCCTATGTATGATGCTCTTGGCTATTTAGATAAGAAATTGGAAGACATTACACCCCAGGAATTCTTAGCCGTGGTAGAACAGCACGCTCGTGACGGTGTTGATTTTGTTACCATCCACGCTGGCATCAACAGGGAAACTGCCCAACATTTCCGCCAGACCTCACGAGTTACCAACATCGTTTCCCGGGGCGGATCTTTACTCTATGCCTGGATGGAATTGACCGGGCAGGAAAACCCTTTTTACGAGTATTTTGATGACCTCCTGGATATCTGCTCAAAATATGATGTGACGTTAAGTTTAGGAGATGCTTGCCGACCTGGAAGCATTGCCGATGCCACAGACGGAGCCCAAATTTCCGAATTAATTGTGATGGGAGAATTGACTCAAAGAGCTTGGAAACGCAATGTTCAAGTCATGATTGAAGGACCGGGCCACGTTCCCTTGCATGAAGTAGTAGCCAATGTTCAGTTGGCGAAAAAACTTTGCCACGGAGCGCCTTTCTACATTTTAGGGCCTTTAGTCACGGACGTTGCTCCCGGTTACGACCACATCACCAGTGCGATCGGCGGAGCTTTAGCCGCCTCGGCAGGAGCAGATTTTCTCTGCTATGTGACACCAGCTGAACACCTTCGTTTGCCAACTTTGGACGATGTGCGCGAAGGGATAGTTGCTGTCAAAATCGCAGCTCATGCTGGGGATATCGCCAAAGGGATACCTGGAGCCTCCGAATGGGACAGGAAGATGAGCCAAGCCAGACAAGATTTGGATTGGAATAAAATGTTTGGTCTAGCCTTAGATCGTGAAAAACCGGAGCGTTATCGTCAAGAGTCTGCCACCGAGCATCAAGACAGCTGCACAATGTGCGGGGAAATGTGTTCTATGCGCCTTATGAACCGTGTTATGAATAAATAGCCATACTGACGATAATCGCAAAAGATGGTCTGATGTTTCAAAAAGCATTTTCTAGCAATTCGGTAGCATCTTCATACATGTTATAGTTCACACTTTGTTCTTCTGGATAATCGCGAGTTACTGATTCTACGATTTTGCCAACTAATGGGTTCGGAATCGAACGTTGCTCGGATTTTCTCTAAAATATCTCCAGAGTCATATTGCTATAGCTTAATATTCGATTCCAGCCCACTGGCCATTGCTGACTCAGATAATGATTATGCCCTTTTCACCGTCCAGAGTCTTCTGGAGATCGACTTTTTCCTGCAGGGCCCGGTCCCGATCCTGAAATGCCTGTTCCCGGTCCTGAAGAGCTTGGTCTCACCCTCGCCCATAGATAAAAAAAAAGAGAACCGCATTTTCTGTGGCTCATTTTGTCCTTATAAACTTTTGCTTTTCAAATGCCTTATAGAAACCTCATGTTCGCCCAATATACCTTTTATGTGTTTCGCTTCATCAACATCGTTTCGGATAACCTTCTCTAGTAAACTCGTTTTTTCGTTTACATAGTGTGTAAGTGTTTCGAATTGCTGTGCAGTTTGTTCCCTCAATGACGTTACTCCCTCGGCAACCGTTTTAATCTGCTTTTGTACCTCCTCCAATAGTATGCGGTTTCTACCAACTTCGGATTTTATCGTACTTATTTCGCCCGATAGATCAGCTCTCGTTTGTATTATTTCGCCCGATAGATCAGCTCTCGTTTGTGTTATTTCGCTTGATAGATCAGCTCTCGTTTCTGATATTTCGCTTGATAGATCATCTCTCGTTTGTGTCATTTCGCTTGATAGATCAGCTCTCGTTTCTGATATTTCGCTTGATAGATCA
>LOEW01000126.1 GCA_001516045.1 Desulfosporosinus sp. BRH_c37 | reverse complement strand
GCCAAACGGAACGGAAGTGAGGTCGTGGAGGATGCTCAAATCGGGCGAATTCTAGCAGATACTGAACGGCAACGTGGTACCGCTATGTAGGTTTATCCACATTATCCCCAATATACACATGAATTGGCATGTGCGTATTGGGGGTTTTTCTTATCCACATTGACTGGCATTTATAGAAGCAAGTATTGACGGTAGAATTCTCCTAGTATTGGCGTATTGTCAGTACATTTCTTCCGCCATTGGCAGCGAGATGCACGCCGTCATTTTAGGTGAGAAGCGACATCCTGGTACTCATAATAGGTGGAGGAGCTGCTTATGCCACAAACACACCGACAGCCCGTGCAGAACGCCAATTAAACCTCGGTAATAAATACCTGCAAGAAGGTAAATATCAAGAAGCAATTTTAGCGTTCGAAAAGGTAATTGCTATTGAATCGAAAAATATTCCGGCTAGACTCGGATTGGGTAATGCTTATATCGCGACCAAAGAGCTTACTAAAGCTGAAGTTGTTTTGAAAGAAGTTATTGAGATAGACCAAAACAATATTCCTGCTAGGGAAGCATTATTTAATGTTTATATTAAAGAGGGTAACCTAGATAACGCAACTACTATTTTGAAGGGGATTAGCGAAATTGATCCTAATAAAGATGTTAAACAATTTAATGCCGATTTAGAATCAGCTAAAGCTATTAGTGCTTCTAAAGCAAGTTATGACCAAGGGATTAAGCAAATGGGTGATAAGCAATACCTAGATGCAGTAGATTCATTTCAAAAGGTTGTGAAAGAAGATACTGAGAGGTATACTGATGCACAAACGAAAACTAATGATTGCAAAAAATCCTTTGTTGACGCAACTCTTCAAAAGGCTAAGGATGCTGCTTCAAATAAGGACTATGCAACAGCTTTGAATCTATTAGAGCTGGTTCTTAAGGTTGATCCGAATAATCAGGATGCCTTGAAGTTAAAGAGTGAATATACAAATACTCTTGAACAAATTCGACAAGAACAAGAAAAGAAAAGTGCCATGAGCAAACTTAAAGACTTTAAAGTAGAACTTGTAAACAGGCATAAGATATGGATAGAATACACAGATGGGAAAAGGGAATTACTACTAGATGGCACGGACAGAGACCTTTGGATTGATAATGCTCAGGCTTCTATTGATGGGACTGGAGTATATTATACTACTGATGCTGGAGTAATATCCTCTTGTTCAGTCCATTTTATTAATATTAAAACAAAAGAAATTAAAGATCTTGGTGGTGGATACTTAAAAAGTGTAATTTCAGATGGCGAGTATGCTGGTAAGCTAATTGTTTCAGAGCATTTTTACTATGGTCCCCCCAATTATGGATCATATGATGAAGTATATATTGTTGACAACAACACCGGGAGGAATATAAAAAAATATTAAGATTAAGAATTCAAGATACTTTGCTTAATGGACAGTAATTAATGAAAGTTATATGAACTACCTGAATTTGGATGGTCTGTCTTTTGGTTTTATACTAATTTGCATATAAAATGAAGATTAACGAACACGTCCTACATACTTGGCTCTCTCATTGGAAACAGTGGGAGTTTTTCTATATTCAGAGGACAAAGACTAAGATGGCCAATGTTTACTATTCCTTTCTTTGCAGATGCCGGGAAAGAGTATGATCTTAAGATTTTGATGATGAAATAATGGGAGTAAAAGGGTATCAGTCGAGGCTTCTATTTTGATTGTTAATATCTCTCTATTAATGTAGTATATTGGTAAAAAGGTATTCGGAGGTATCCCGGAAAAATGGCAAATTGGTTTTGTGAATACAACTGGGCCATACTACTATACAGGGCAAGTATTTAATATGAATAAAACACAAGCTATGTCAGGGAATATGGGTTTTTATAAATTTTCTAGTGACATGAAGAAGTTTTATTCTGTGGATTATAAAACGGGCGCATTTATTGAAACAGGATCAAAGTTAATATGGAAGGAAAACTAGGAAATGTAAATATTCTTGACGAAATGAATTGAAGTCGTACGTTTCAGACCGAAAAACTAAACGATTTACAATCATTCCTCAACTGTGACATCTTCACATATAATTGAATGGAAGAATATAAGCGCTATCTTTTGTGAGGTAAAAATACTCCTGTAGTGGTTGTTGGCAATAGCCGACAGCCACTACAGTTTTTCTTGTAAACTCCTTTAGGAAAGTGCCGCTTATGCTCATATATTTTGCAAACATACCTGAATCTCATTTACTATCAAATTAAAATTCTGACCGAAGACTGAACTTTCTTCCTATTAATTGATTCGAGTATTTGCTTTTTTTAAGTAAATAAAGGAGACAAGTTGTTAGAAGGAGAATAAGTAAATTAATATTTTTTCACCTCATAATAGGTATTGCTGATCTTACCAATTTATTTGCATTGAATCCAAAGAACGGACTGTGTTGAACAGTCGAACAGGGTAGAGGTTTGCTTTTAATTGTGAAGAGATAGGAAGCAACGATAAGGAAAAGGATGATGTTAGTTGAAAAAGAATTTTATTAATAAATCATTTAAACATAAACTGAGAGCGACATATACATTGCTTATGTTTGTAGTCTTATTTTTAATTAGTGCTTTTTTGTATTATCAAGTAAGTAACATTGTAAACCCCCTTATTACTCATATCGGTTTACAGGTTGTTGATGGTGAAGCACAATATATTGGAGAGCGGTTTAATAATCAAAAAAATATGTTAGAACAACTTGCAAGTACAGAAACGTTCAAAAACGGAGAATTTTCTATAATCAAAAAAGAGATGGACAATCAAATGAGCAGGCATGGTGATTTATGGCTTTCCATGAAGTACAGATCAGTGACTGGGGAAGAATATGATAATAACCTTGTTAATATTAAAGCGTCAATTAGTTTTGAGAAGGAATTATTAGCTAGTGATAAACTTACGTTGATATCTAAACCTGTTGTTGATGATAGGGATGGTGAATATATTACCTATATAGGTACTAAGGTGTTGGATAATGGTGGTAATATTAAGGGACTACTAATTATTAATGCACGGATAAAACAATTAATTGGATCTTTTGAAAAGGAAAAAATGGTTAAATTTACCGAAATGTGGTTATTAAATTCAGAGGGTAAAGCAATTTTTAACCCAAATATTGAAAAAAGGTCGATTCCTGATCTTGAGAATTTTAAAAAGCTAACTACCGTTATGTCGGCAGGAGAAGTGAAAGTTACTACTCCGAGGGGGCTATCAAATTCTTTATTATATTCTAAAATACCTAATACTGAGGGTTTATATTTAGCACTTGGAATAGAACATCGTGATTTTTCAGAAGCCATGAAATTTTTATTGTTTTCATTTTTAGGTGGCGCAATTTTTGCTTGCCTATTCATATTTATTACTGCTAACAGAATGACAAATTTAATGACTAAACCCTTGACTCGTATGGTTGAAATTATCCAGCATTCTGATGGTACCAATTTTATTGAAATTCCAAATGACCTTAAGACCAGCAAAGATGAGATTGGAATACTTGCTAATACTATTGACGAAATGGCTAGCAATATTCGTAATAATTTACTAGCGCTTAACAGTGAGATTAAAGATCGCCAAAAAGCTGAAGAAAAGCTTATTCTTTTAAATGATGAATTAGAGTGTCGCGTAGAAGAACGGACCCAAGCATTAACAAAGGTCACAAATAGTTTAGCTATTTCTGAAGATAGATTCAGAATTGCTATGGAAGCATCGCATATTGGTTTATATGATTCAGATTGTATAAATGATGTAGTGGTGGTTAATGGCATTTTCCTTAAATTAATTAATGCTCCGGAGTATAAGCAGGATTTCATAAAAGAGAATGAGTGGGTTCAATTTAATGGACAATTGGAAGATTTCATATATGAAGAAGATCAATTAAATATTACCCAATTGAGTGATGACAATGTACTAATAACGGGAGAGGACTTTTATACTGAGATTCGGTTAAAAGATGATCCAAATATTTGGTTTTCATTTATCGGACAAATTGTAAAAATGGATGAAAACAGAAAAGGTATAAGGTTCATTGGAGTATTGCAAAATATATCTGAAAGAAAAAGGACCGAAGTTGAGCTTAAGTCTGCTAAGGAAGAAGCAGAAGAAGCAAGCCGCGCTAAAAGTCAATTTCTGGCCAATATGAGTCATGAAATTAGAACCCCTATGAATGCAATAATGGGTCTTACCCATTTAATAAGTCAATCAAATTTAAATGATACCCAAAAAAATTATGTTTCGAAAATTGATGGAGCATCAACAGCATTACTTAGAATTATCAATGATATTTTGGATTTTTCAAAAATTGAAGCTGGTAAACTTGAAATTGAAAATATTAAATTTAACCTTGATAAGGTACTAGAGAATGTATCTAATCTATATACAATATCAGCAACTAATAAGGGTCTTGATATCAATTTTGATACTGGGGAAACAGTTCCCAGCATACTAATAGGTGATCCGCTTAGATTAGAACAAATCTTATCTAACTTAACGACAAATGCTATAAAATTCACAAACCGAGGAGAAGTTAATGTTGCTGTAAGGGTTCTGGATGAAACAGAAAATATAATTAACTTACATTTTAACGTAACTGATACAGGAATTGGGTTAACAAAGGAGCAAATTGAAAAACTGTTTACAGCTTTTAGCCAAGCTGATGGTTCGATGACAAGGAAGTATGGTGGGACAGGGCTTGGTTTAACAATTACAAAGCAACTGGTTGAACTAATGAAGGGTAAAATATGGGTAGAAAGTGTTTATGGTGAAGGCGCATCCTTCCAATTCATTGTCCAATTTGATAAAGCTTTAGATATAATTAACCCTAATTATTCAGAATATCCAGATTTATGTGGAAAAAAGGTGCTAGTTGTAGATCATAACAAAACTTCATTGACAATACTGGAAAGAATGCTCCGTTCGTTTTCCTTTGAGGTAACGGCACTTGGAAATCCATTTGAAGCAGTAGAACAGCTTCAGAAAGCAGATTTTGACCTACTTGTTCTTGACTTTAATTTACCGGAATTAACTGGAATCGATTTATATAAAAGGTTAATTTCGAATACTGATCTTACGGTGCCTAAAACTATATTTGTAAGTGCAACAGGACGTGAAAGCTATTATAATCAAGTAAATCAATTGGGGGTTAAGAATTTCTTAGTAAAGCCGATTAGTCAATCATTAATGTTTGATGCGGTTATGAATGCTTTAAAGGGAACAGCATGGAGTCAAGCTAATACTGGCCAAATTGAAGAAAGCCAAATAAAGTATCAAAGGGCGCTCACCGATAAACGTGTACTACTTGTGGAAGATAATGATATTAATCAATTGGTTGCCAAGGATATATTAGAGCAAGTTGGCATTCAGGTAAGTATTGCTTGTAATGGTGAAGAAGCAATTAAACATGTCCATGCCAATAAATTTGATGCAGTTCTTATGGATGTGCAAATGCCTATTATGGATGGGTACAAAGCTACAGAAATTCTTAGAAAGACCTATTCAAGTCTAGAATTGCCTATTATAGCCATGACTGCAAATGCACTTAGGGGTGATCGGGAAAGAAGCATTGAATCCGGAATGAATGATTATATTTCAAAACCAATTAACCCAGAGCTTCTGTTTGAAACCCTTGGAAAATGGCTCTTGGGTAGTAGTATTAAAAAAGTTGAAAAACCACTTGTGATCATTGCCAATGACAGTACTCAGGTTCTAGATTTTGAAAAGACCTTGATTCGTCTAGGCAATAAAAAAGATTTTTATTATGACTTATTAAAGAGATATTGTGATAATTATAGTGACCTAGTTAGAGAGTTCTCGGATTTGAGGCTGAATAAACAATATGATGAAGCCAAAAGACTAATTCATAGTCTTAAAAGTGTTAGCGGAAATATTGGAGCAATGAAACTTAGCAGATTTATTGTTCAGTTTGAAGAACAATATGAGTCATACGATGAGAAGTGTTTAGGTGAGAAGCTTGAGGAACTTTCTAATTTAAATGAGGAACTATTAAATACTATTCAAAGGACTCTATCAATAAAGGATCCGGAGGAAAAACTATTAAGTTCAGATTTTAATGTTTATGAAGCATTCAGTAAATTACAGGAGGCTTTAGAGAAGGCACGGGCAAAAGAAATTAAAGAATGTATGAACTACTTGGTTACAAATACTCCGGGTTCGCCCTATAGTACACAAATAAATGAAACAAAAAAACTTGTTGATCGCTTTCGGTTTAAAGACGCTAAGGCAATGGTTGAAGAGATAATGGGTCTTGTAAAGGAGTCAAATAATGGATAGACAAAAAACTGTAATGATAGTGGATGATACGGAGTTGAATATTGCTATTTTGGTGGAGGCGCTCCAAGACGATTATGAATTAATTATTGCCATTAATGGGTTAGAAGCAATTGAGTTACTTCAAGAACAACAACCGGATTTAATACTTTTAGATATCATTATGCCGGAGTTGGATGGATATGATGTTTTAAAAACGATCAAGGAAAACCCAAAATTAAAGCATGTCCCGGTTATTTTACTATCGGCAATTACTGATAGTGATTCGAAAACCAAAGGTTTTTCCTTAGGGGCAGTGGACTATGTTACTAAGCCCTTCGAAATGGTTGAGGTTAAAGCCAGGGTTAAAACACAGCTTAAATTTGAAGAAGCTCGTCTCGTTCTAGAAAACCAGAATTTTTTTTTAGAAGAAAAAGTGAAAGAAAGAACTGAGCTTCTTGAAAGAACTAACTCTGCTGCAATATACTGTCTTGCTGCCTTAGCAGAGACGAGGGATCCGGAAACAGGTGAACATATTAAAAGAACACAAAAATATATCAGAGAATTGGCACTTGAATTACAGGATATGGATGAGTACAGGGATGTTCTAACAAATGAGTATATAGAGCTGTTATATAAATCAGCTCCATTACATGATATCGGTAAAGTCGGGGTAAAGGATAGCATTCTGCTTAAACCTGGACGGTTAACTGAAGAAGAATTTGAAGAAATGAAAAAACATACAATTTATGGTGGAGAATCATTAAATGTGGGTATAAAAGAATTAGGAGAAGATTCATTTTTGACTCTAGCGAAGGAAATTGCCATAACACACCATGAAAAATGGGATGGTTCAGGATATCCAAGAGGATTATCAAAGAAAGAAATTCCCATATCGGGACGGCTTATGGCGCTTAGCGATGTGTATGATGCATTGATTAGTAAGAGGGTTTATAAAAGTGCATTTACCCATGATGAGGCCAAGAATATCATTCTAGACGGTAGAGGAACCCATTTTGACCCAGATATTGTGGATGCTTTTATAAAAAAAGAAACTAACTTTATTAGTATTATGGAGAAATTTAAGGATATCTGATTGGTAAGTTGATCAAACAACTTGTCAATCCCGAATCGAGGGAGGAGGCACCCTAAATCAATATTTTAATTCTTGGTGCAACAGGTAGAGTGGGTGGTTATATCCTTAATAATTTATTGCAAGGTGATCATAATGTAACTGCCTTGGTAAGACAGCCTAAAAAAATTGTGCCTTACCAACGCTTAATGATAATTCATGGTAACGTTTTAAACAAAAAGGACATCGCTAAAGCCCTATCGGGAATTGAGCTCGTCATAAGTGCTCTTAGCACTGATGGAACGACGACGCTTTCAGTTAGTATGCAACTCATTATTGAGGCAATGAAAAAGCGGATGATCAAACGGATCATAACTATTGGAACTGCAGGTATATTACAGAGCCAAATGGATCCCAGTTTATTACGCTATCAAACGAAAGAGTCAAAGCGTAAATCAACATGGGCCGCTGAAGAACATCATAAAGTGTTTCGATTACTGAGAGAGTCAGACGTTCCATGGACGATCATTTGTCCACCTTATTTATCGAGTGGGAATTTTACAGGATATTACCGAATAGAACGTAATGTTTTACCTCAAGACGGAGTAGCCATTTCTATTCCAGATGTGGCTGATTTAGTTTGCAAACAGGTATTAAGTTCAGATTATTTGAATGCGCGAATTGGCATTGCTTATTAAGCTAGGTGCTCCATTAGTTTATCCTCAAGAACAAGGGGCAATAAGAATGATCGTGCTTTTGTCGAGATCTTTAATGGAGATAATAGAGTTGACTATAATGAATATGTATTCGACATGAAAGATGGGTACTATCCCCTTTGTGATTTTAGGAGATAGTACTTTATTTTTTGTGTAACTTTTTAATAGACAAACAGTCTATAATTGTGAAAGAGGTTTACTGGTAACCTGTGAAAGGAAAGATTCATGTTGGATGCTGAATTTTCTGCTTTATATAAGAAATACAAAAACCCCATATTCTCTTATATATTTTATCTCGCCGGAGATAGGCCGGCAGCTGAGGAAATATGCCAGGATGTTTTCTTAAAGGTATACTTAAATATTGCCAAATTTGAGAACAGGTCTAGTTTTAAGACTTGGATTTACAAAATAGCCAAGAATGCATATCTTGACTATGTTCAAGCCCAAAAGAGGAAGGTGCCAATTGATAATATAGAACTTTTTGCTAAGGAATTAGAGGATAGGGGTATGAGTCCGGAAGAACATGCAGTTAATATTGCAACCAAGGAGCTTATTGAAAAAACCTTAAATAAGATGAGTCAAAAATATCGGATGCTTTTAATCCTTCGGGATATTCAAAATCTATCCTATAAAGAAATAAGCGATATTACGGAAATGGAATTAAACACTGTCAAAGTGGGTGTTTATAGAGGAAGAAGAGAGTTTCAGAAAGTTTATGAAGAAATGGAGGAACTCTAAATGGCCTGTATATATAGAGAAAAAATAAAAGACTATTTAGAAGAAAAGCTCCCTCAAAAGGAGATGGAAACCATGGAAAACCATTTAGAGAGCTGCGCAGAATGTCAGGAGGAATTAGATAAATATCTTGATAATAAGCTGAGTTTAGCAATAAAGCCATTGGAGGTGGAGGACGAGGTCTTAGTTAGTAGAATAAAGGCCAGGATAAAAGGAATGAGACGAATTACCCTATATGGCCTGTTGGGATTTATCATAGGTTTATTTTCCAGGTTTTATACCAGGGATGATTTTATCTTAACAAAAGCAATTATGGCTTTGCCTTATAAATTAGCGGAATTTGCTTTAGGTATTTTTTTCTCGGGAAATGCCTTACCACTTGGGGAAAGAATGAATTATTCTTATCAAGGAGAGATGGGCTTTTTCCCCTACTACCCTATACTTGAATTTCTGGCAGCTACCGTAACACCGGCTATCATTGCATCGTTTATTGCAGTAGTTATTGCTTATTTCTTGAGTGATAAAAGGGTTTTCCGCCGCAAGAATATTATTAAGTTCCTTGTAACCTGGTCAATTATTTTCTTGGTTTGGACAGGTATTCTGTACGGCACCTATAGCTATGCCTTAGGCAAAATTGAGAACCTTGAGGGGATTAAAGCCATGACCGTTTGTACTGCAGAGAAAAATAGCATATCCTGGTTGGCAAGAATTGATCAAGATGCTTTAAGAGATGAAAAATATTCTAAGTTAGTGACTATAATCTCTGAAGCGGAGGAAGTTGAAAGGAAGATCTATCCTCGGGAGAAAGATGGTTACGAAATGTTGGTAGACTTTTCCGGAGGAGGAACAATTCCCATTTACCTGGATAAGGATAGTGGTGAAATGATTGTGAGAAATGGCAGAGCTTATCAGATTTCACCTGAAAAGCTGGAATATATCAAGGAAGTATTAGGAGGCGGGAAAGAATGACTAAAGTTTTACGGGATAAAATTATCACATTATTGGGGGCAGGTTTCTTGGGGTATTACTTGAGTATTTCCCTCTTGCACAGTCTTATTCGCAATAATCTATTGAAAATATTACCGCCAATTAACGATCGCCACCTTCCGGATATTTATGTAAACATTATGGGAGCAGTAATATTGGCCATTTTTGCTTATCTATTATTTAATGTTGTGCTAGAAAAAAGGAGCTTTAAGCTTTATAAAAAAAGCTACTTAATAGCAATTTCTTTGTTGATCATCATGCCCTTGGTGATTGCTGGTATCTTTAGAGTCCATGCTGTAAGTTTGGTGCACAAGGCAGAAAGTACTGCCCCTAAGGAAATTACAATCAGAACAGATAGGGAAGGCAATTCGCTTATGTTTGCTGCTAGTACATCATCAGCGAGTGGTGTAGCTAAATCCATTTCCGTCACAGAGCCTTTTTTAGATGATTTTGGAAAAGGAATTCGGGAAATGGAATTAAAGGAGGTAGTTAGCGGCGAAGAACAAAAAATTGATTCTTCCTATCTAACAATGTGGATTCGTTATGAGATAGATGGTAAATGGTACTCGAAAATATTAAGGTATGGACAGGGAATATTTGAAGAACATGTTGCAGGAGGGAAAATAGCTTACTATGGTAATCTTGAGCTTGAGAATTTATTAGAAGAAGCATTTGAGGAATCAGCCGATATTAATAATTATGACCAGGCTAGAGTTATAAATTCCGTGACAATAAATAGGGGAAATGAGGATGAGGAAAAGAAAAGGCTTTTAACTCCTGAGGATTTTCAAATATTAGTTGATTCTTTAAGGCCTGAGAATTTAATTCATCAGGATACAGAAGGAGTTAAACGGATAAAAGAGGCTTTAAAGGAATGGGTTCCCCAAGAGGAAACAAGTATTTGTGGTATAGAGCTTTTGCAACAGGGTTCCAGCAAAAATACGGGTCGGAACTTTATGGTTTACGATAAACGCACCCGGACCTTGATGTTTGAGGGTATGTATTATCAAGTAGATTTGGATGATATAGTGGCATAGTGTAGAGCGAGAAAAATTATTCAGCAACAGGATGACATTTTTCATTGTGCTTAGTCTGAGATCTTTTCGATTTTACGCAAGGAATGGGACGGTACAGTACAGGGTTAACAGAGCTGGTGGCTGAGCGAAAGGACAGAAGACGTAAAATGGAGAGAGTTCCTTGCCACTCCTAATAACGGATGAAGTTCCTAAACATGTAAAACTGATAAAATTGAGGGTGGGCAGTTCGTTGACAGGGTTTGGGGTAGCTTCAGGAATACATGTTCGAACAGGGTGCGATTGTTATGACCGTACGATAATCCGAATGGATGAGATCGTGAAAAGTATCATGGAAATCCTCGAAGCTTATAGGAAGATGGGAAGTCCTTATGTCGCTGTCCGTTCTTCGGCTACGGCTGAAGATCTACCCACTGCAAGTTTTGCAGGTCAACAAGAGACGTATCTTAATATTCAGGGAGAAAGTGCGGTTCTCGAAGCCATTGAAGAGCATTTCGATGGAGTACCTTTTTATGGTCAGCACGAGTGATGCTAACCTCAAAGACTTTAAAGCAAAGATGTTAAAACAATTTGGGTCCTATAATAGATATTATGTAAAGTAGAGTATTTAATACGGGGAGGGGGTAGTGCTAAAATAGCCCAGATCGATTGATTTTGCCAGCATCAAACTATCGGGCTAATCTTTGTGGCCGTGTTCTGGTTCTCTTCATATTGTCGTTGAGCTTTGTGCTGGAACTTGTGCCTACTTAGATTTAACGCCTAGTCATTTAGATAGCGTTTTTCTGTAGAAAGTTTTGTACTGCACTAACAATCATTAAAGTAATTCGGTTATAGTTGATTCACTCATGACCGACTATAAATCCTAGCCTCTAGGAGCCTCAGTATGGCTTTAAAGATATGTACCTAGTATGAATACATCTAATCCATGAAACCCGCAGTGATTTGCCTTAGTATATGCATTAGAGCACATTTCACAAACGAGACACGACTTATACAATTAACATATTGGTTGACCGTTTAGACCGATTAAGGTTAAACTTGCTCACTTGGAAATTTAACCTTTTACTAAAGAGCCCTTACGTTTTTATTCCTACTATGCGCTAAATGACTATTTAATGCATAGTTAAATTTATAAGTTTTATATAACGATAACGTTTGATCGTTATATAAAACTTATAAATACCATGGTTGTTTCTTATATTTTCTAAATTATAATTAATTAGTCATTCCTATATGTTTCATTTTGATTAAATATAAGTTCACGCAGATACTTGAGATGAATCCAATACTCCATCCCCCCTTCAATTTTAACCTCACCATTTATACTTTTCATTTCTATTTGGGCTTTGACATTGTTAAATTAAGTCGCCAGTTAAAAAAGCGACTATATGTCTAAACTCGTATATTGATACCTACTACTCTCCTTCTTCACATTTCACGTTACATTGACCTAAAATGTAAATATCTAGGCATCAATGGAAGAACTTCAAGAGGCTTTCTCATTTCGCATAGAATTTCAGATTGAATTTCGTAAATAATATTGACTTTTTATTATTCGTGTATGAGTATCAATTACGTTATAATTACGTGGGCAACCAATAATTTGAAATTTGTCAAATACTATCCTAAACCAATCTTTATGATTATATTGCTTTATATCACTTTTGGATATTTCAGGGATGGCATATTTTATTCGAGTTTCTGCTAAATTTTTTTGAAAAACGTTATCGTAATAAATAACATACTTTGTCTTCCGTGGTATTAGAGTTAACAAATTTATAAACTTCGAATTTTTTGACCAATAATCCAAATTATCTATATAAAAAGCTATTTCTACTGATCCTGAATCCTGTAAGCAAAGTTCATATAGCTTTTCAAGTTCATCGTCTATAAGTATTCTATCGTTATATACCTTTTTCGCGATTAAATCATAATAACAACCCTGATTTGCTTTATCAGTTACATATTTTTTTATTAAGATTTTCAGCTCATCTGTGTCCTCAAATTCTCCTTCAGGAACAGCTATATATTTGACGACAAACTTTGTTAAAACCTTTTTAAGTAATTTATGTTTTCTAATTTGGTCAAGAATATCTCCTTTAATGCTATCTAGCAAATATCTAAGTTTATTCTCCGAAGTCATTAAGTCAAGGTCTGTTCCAGTTTCACTAACATAAATTAGTATAGGAAGTTTTATGAAACATACATTAATATCTTCAACTTCATCAATACTGATTAATTCGTCAGGAATCTGATTAATCTGGTTACTATTTTGAGTATAAATCTCATTCTCCTTATTAAAAATTTCTCTAATAGTTCCGACTCTATTCCTATAAAATTCTATGTTGTTCCCTTCAAATGTGTGTCGTACTTTACAATCATTATCTGAACACTGATTTATAAAATTACTATCTTTTTCAACAAAAATATCTTGATTTAAAGCATTTACATATATATTTCTAATTGTATCAGTCTCTTTTGCGATTGTTTTTAAATTTTTAAGAACAACTCGGCCTTCAGCCATCAAATAACACTTATTTGAGGAAGGATATGCTAGGCTCTTAATATACAAATCCCCGATAGTAATATCAAGAATGTCTCTATTCAAACCTAATATCCCTGAAATCTCATCTAGATCAGTTATTCCACAATTTGCAATTCTCAAAACCATTTCTTCCACTAAATTTAAACTTGTTTGTTTTCTTTTTGTTATAGAAAGCGTAATACGATAGATTGGTATATAAACATTTTCTGTCCCTATGTATATATACCCCTTGTTATCTGGAATAAAGTCATTAAATACCTTTTCGATATACTTATTCACTCAAATCACCTTCTCCTAAATCAACTATTTTACAACTATTTGGATTTCCTCTAATATAGTCAATAATCTCAATATATTTATTATCACCTTTATCCCAAGCATAGAAAAAATCTATATCTCCGCAGACAATTAGCAACTTCTTTGCTCTTGAAAATGCTACATTAATTCTTTCTTTTTCTTTCTGAAAGCCGATGCTTTTACTAGTTCTAACAGTAGAATAAATTATAATATCATTTTCCCGACCTTGAAAAGCATCAAGAGTATTAATATCAATTTTCCCAATATTACTATAACTACAGTTGTTTACTGATTTTCTAATTAAATCTTTTTGTGCTCCATACCCAGTTATTATCCCGATATCAAGGTCATGTGCATTTTCCAATGCATTCATTCTCCCAAGAATAATTTTTATAATCTTATTTTCAGTGATATTGATAAATGAACCACCTTTTGGCTTATTTTCGAGCCTATCTTTTAATTTGGAAGTATTATACCATACTATTGAATACTCACCATAAAATGTAATATTATGCCTTCTCTTTTCATCGTCTATACCAGTAGTAATCGTTCCATCGTAAAACGTGTTACTTATTAAGTCACCAATATTTCTAATCATACGATATTGCGTAGTAAGAATCTGCTTGTGTGTATCTGGTAAAATCTCAAAGAGAATATCAAACAGCCTATATTCGGGATTCTTTGTAAGCTCTTCGGATAAATTGGATAAACTTATGTCTGCAAATGGCGGTAATTGTTTTTGATCTCCAACTAAAATAATTTTTTTTGCTTTAATAATGGAAACTAAGAGTTCTGGTGTTGTTGCTTTAGCGGCCTCATCCACTATTACATAATCAAAATACATATCTCTTACAAACTCATTTGAGAGATAACCTACACAGGTTCCCGCTATGATCGAAGCACAGTTGATCAATTGGTAATCGAAAGATTCATAGTCTCCACATCTTTTAATCCATTCTTCTTGAATTTCTTTAATTTGCAACCATTTGCTTGTTTCATAATCATTTTCTTGAGTTTTAAACTCTTGCCCAATCCCATATATCTTAAGCTTTTCAGATATAAATTTGGTAGAATTCTCTTTCACAGATGAAAACAGATTTACTCGAATTGCTTCAATAGTATACTTTTCTGCAATTTCCTTTGAAATGTTTTTCTTGTCACCAATTCTAACTACATGAAAATCATCTCTACCTTCAAGGGTGAGACCTTCTAAAATGTTGTCGACCGCTGTATGTGATTGAGAAACAACAAGTATTTTTGGTATCTCTGAAAAATTCTCTGGTTTTAAAACTATCTGATTAATTATTTCATTTATTACTTTTGTCTTTCCTGTTCCTGGCGGTCCTTGAATTAGACTAATACTATCCGAAAACAAAGCCTTATTAACTGCATGTTTTTGTGAGTCATTTAATTCTTTTGAATAGTGATTCATAGATGTAATGTGGGATGTAGTTGTTGGCACTTCAAGATCAAGGATAATATCTTTCAGATTACTTGCACTACATTCATCATTTTGTAATGCGGATATAGCAGTTATTTGCCTTCTAAATGACATTATTTTATAATTATAGTCCTCATGTATTACTCTTTTTTCATTCAAGAATTGTTGTATTTTTGCTCGCTTAGCATTTGAATCTAATTTAATATTTATTTTGATTTCGTTTTTAATAAATATTATATCCTCAAAAGTACCTATAGCATATGTTCTAATTTTACCCTGCTCTTCATTCTCAAATATATATCTCATATTGGTATCAATATTGTCGATTGAATTGTTCTTGTATTCAATTAAAGTTAAACTTATTGTGTTACTGTTAATATAATGGTCTTTGTAGATTATTTTTCCATTTTTGTTTTTAGTAGAATCTATTGAATCAAAGAGGCTTTGCTTCCAATCACCAAACAATTTATTAAACAGAATAGACTTGTTTCTTAAAGATTTGCTTGTATTAGAATAATTATATAGAATGGTTTTTAGTTGCCTATTATTATTTCGTGATATATTAATAGTTCTTGAATCAACGAATTCATTTCTACCTTCTAATTTGCAAAATAATTTCTGCATTCTAATTTTACGATCGACTGGCAATTCATAAATCTTTGATATATTAAATAATTCTTTATTAGAATCAAGAAAACACTCCATGTATAATTGATTCCCTACAAATTTATAAATATCACCTATTGCATCATACATTCCGTATAATTCTTCAAAATCTTTTGGTAAAAATGAAGTTATGAATTGGGACATTGTTACAATTTCTTCCACAATATATTGTCTTTTTAAATCTTGAAGCTTGAATGAATCAATACAAAAGCAGAATTTATGTGCATTTACATTAAGTTGCCCAATCCTATCATCAAATACTTCAATAGCCTTTGTAATATCACTTAGCCTATTTATAGTTTCAATTTGGATCATATGTAATAATAATTCTTTTATTTCACTATTCAAAATCGACGTTTGAATAATATCAGCCATTTTAGCATTAGACAAAGGTTCCATTCCTAATAGTATTTTAAAGAAAACTGCACCTAATGAATATATATCACTCGCTTCTGTGGTCTCCCCACCCGCAACAACTTCGGGGGCGGAATATGTATGCGAAAACATTGGTACAGTCGTCTCTTTTTCTACAATTGATTTTATTTTACTGCTTCCAAAATCAATAATTTTAACTTTTCCATTTAAATACATAATATTATCAGGCTTTATATCTCTATGAATGATGCTGTTGTTATGTGCATTTGCAATAGCCCTCAGAATTTTCAAACAAAGATCTTGTTTTTTAAGATCCGAAAGCTCAGATAAATCTACTTGTTCTAATGTTTCACCTTCTACGAATTCTAATAGTATTCCCCCTAAGTCCCTTATATTGTTGAACTTCATATGCGTACGGAAATCATAAATTTTCACAATATCATCATATCTATTTAAGATTCTCAACGCATTTATTTCTCTTTTGAAAATTGTATTTTTTAAATTGTCATTCAGAGGTCCGACCAACTTCAAAGTGAAGAATTTACCTCTATCTTTATCTTTAACTTTTAGAACAATAGCACCGTTTTCGGATCTATGTAAATACTCAACTAGTTCATAATTAATCATTATTATCCACACCATCCTGTACAATTTTCTAAATTAATATTAATAGTGATTAAGTGTAGAGAATCTTAAAACGGCATTAAATGATAATCTCCAGCCATAAGAATTTGTTTAGAGATCATTACTGCTTTAAATTACTTTGATGATAAAATTATTTCATCTTATATAATTAAACAATTCCCCTATATATTCAGTCTTAAAGCATTCCAGTTTGCCAATCTTTCACCCGTACTCTTATTACACCTGTTATTACATTATCGATAGTGCATGTGAAAAAGCATTTCACAATAATCATCTCATTGAAACATAGTTTTTTGTATATGTATAGAATTCAACAACATCCCTAAATATTCCTGCTATAAATACAAATATTAGAAAAAATTCCAGTACATAATATGTTCTGGCATAAAATAGTCAATTCGTTTTTATTTTACCTAATAACCCTACTCATGTTCTGCTCTCTTGAACAAAATAAATCTATCTTCAGTATACCGTTGTTGTTGAACTCATTCTTTACCTCTTTCTTTATCTGGCTTCATTACATTCATTCAATATAATCCCATATTCCATTTTTAGTAGATCATTCGAAAGGCTCTAATCTTCCCCTAATAATCTCTGGCGAATGCCTAGATCTGATTTCGTATTCAATAAATTCTGGAATTTTCTTAAATAACAGAACCGAAGGTAAATACATATTGGTATTCTGTTTTAAATATTTCATATTAAATATCAATACATCTTTGCCTTCTTTATCGTAATAATCATAGCAAAATATATTATTCAGTTTACTAATATACTTCTTTTTTTCACTCTCATACTTTTCCGTTGCAGATTGTCGCGCAAATAGTGACATATTCATAAGTACATCATACTCGGTATATGGTTGTAATGGATAATCAGAATATATATCTATAGAATCCGTTTTTTTACCACAAAACATAATATCCATAAGACGGCTTTCATTAATCTCCTCGATACATGATAGTCCTGGTATCGGTAATTCATCAATTTTCACAATACATCCTAGTGGTATTATTATCTTAACATCGATATCTTCATCAAATGCTGTTCCTCTGTTACTAATAATACAATTTAGCCTTGCTATTTCGTCAATCGCTAAAAAGAATTTAAGAAATTCTTGATATTCATATATTTCAAGCCATAATTCTTCAAACAAATTATACTTTCTTTTTTCATCTTCTGTTCCCTGTAAATTTTCCTTACTAAAATAAGGTAAGACTATTGTTCGTATTGTTCGTATTTCCTTTTTTAAGTTACCTAAATACCAAAATTCATCATTCGTTTCTATACCTTTGCATTCACAATATTCCGAAATTGCCGATTTCATATCTTCATTAATTTCTATTAATCGATATTCTGGTTTCTGAAATCCCTGCATGTTATTAAAAATATTTGCACTTTTCGTATGTTGATATGCTAATTTTGGGTTCAAAGCTACTTCAGTATCAGTACTCTCATCAGGAGCTTTGTCATCAATAATATCCGCAGATACATTTTCATATTGTGTGTTATTTATACATTTTCTGTTGTTGCTAATTTTTATTGTTTTTATTCCCTCGATTTTTATTAGAATACTTGAATTCATTTCAGAAAACTTTTTCGCTTTATAAAAGTTTGTATGTCCCATTTTTGCCTCAGATGACCCGTCACTTATTAAAAACTCAAGTTTTGGAGCAACTGTTGAAGAACTCGAACTTATTGGTTCAGACACAAGTTTCAAAAAATATAATGTAAGATGATTAAGAAACAATCTTCTAAATTCCTCGTCACTCTTGACTGGCCAATAAATTCCTTTATCAGTATACTTTTCTTTAAAACTACGAACCTTGGCTAGTTGCTCTAAATCAATTTTAGTAGGATCAACTGGTCTTTCTACAAAATATAAGAAAACTTGTTTTCCAGAACTAATCATATCCTCAATTTCTTCTTCCGTTCCTGATTCATATTCATCAGTAGGTGTTCCAAACTTATTTGCGAATAACGCCACGCAAGCATCGCATTCATGGATAAATTGATTATTCAAAAGTTCTTGCGGTTTCCCGCCTGACTGCGGATAACTATCCGTAGACCAGTGCTTTAGTTCAATATTTATATTATTTAATTTTCCATATAAACGATTAAAGTCCTCAATACATCCTTTCACTATATCCTTTAAATCTATGATATCACCAGGACAAGATAATAATAAATCATAAATAGTAGCCCCTGTTCGTGGCATTTTCTATTCCCCCAAATTCCTAATATTTCTTATTTAATTCGTTTAACCTAATAATAAGTTTACAGTATTCTGTTTTATTCCTAGAGTGTTAGCCTTTTCTTAGATCGCCTGAACTTCGAGGATAATGCGAAGTTAACGTCTGGCATTTGTACGCTTGCAGTACTACCTTTCTCTAAAAATCTCTTTCAACAACTCCAATGCACTTTCTTCATTGGGATTATTGGTGCTTAGTTCGCCACGGAAAGCACGGGCAAGGATTGATTTTTTCATAAGGTCAATATTATCTATCACATCACAAAGTTCTTTCGCTTTTTGCTCATTTTTTAAAAGATTATCAAGGATATTGACTATTTCTTTTTGTTCAACGATAGATGGAATATTAAGCTTAATTGCTAAAAAACCATCTAGAGTCAGATTTACACCACTATCTGAAATTCCTGTTTTCATTACATTGATTGTATCAAGTATATCTGATGTATTTAATACGAAGACAATATATTCAGGTATTACCAGCTTTTCTTTTGCTCTAAAGCGATATGCTTTATCGCAGAGCAATAATCTTGGTCTTACTTGCTTAACTAAACAACATACTCCAACTCTAATTCGAGGACCAGCTCGTGTAATAAGGACATCACCTTCTTTTAACTCATGTTTTTCTCTTGGCACTAAACTACTTGGTAATTGTTTATTTTCTTGCTCGATAAATTCCATGTGTTGAATTGCTGTTGTTTTAATGACACCCCATTTTTCATAATCTACTGATGGGAAGCCTTCGCACTTTGGACTCCAACCTTGATTCAAACTTATAGCTAAATCTTTAATCTTAAATTCCTTCCATGAATCAAAGCTAATCCCATTTTCCTCTCTCCATTTAGTAGTTAGTTCTCCAGTAAAAGCTTTATGCAGAATTGCTGATTTTCTATTTTCAAAGGAGTCAAGGGCTTTCTGTACTAACTCTTTTGCACGGTCTAACTTATCAAAAAGAGATTTTATAGAATCCACTATCCGTTGTTGTTCAGGGAGTGGGGGTAGTGGAATCACACATTCTCTCATAGATTTCAATGAAAGATTTTTGATTGTACTTCCTGTTGCGACTGTATTGGCATAATTTATAAAATATTCACTTTTGATCAAATATATAATGTATTCCTTACAAATATTTTCAAATATATTAAAGTAACATGCACTTTTCCCTAATATAATTTTTTCATTATTATAAAAAGCCACGTTCCCTAATGTCCCATTAATAGAAACAAATATTGTCCTATCATTTAATTCCTTTTTATATTTCGAGAATTCTTTAAAATGTACTTTTTTTGTGTTATCTTTAAATTCAATAAATCCATTATTAAGGTTATTTCCGTTAATAAAATAGTAATCTCCAAGCTCTGAATAAATAGGCGTACCATGTAAACCATCACCAAGAACAGAAACTAAGTTTTCCAACCTCGTCCACACCCAATTACTTGGCACTTCATATGGCTTGTCCTCTTCTTTTACAAGAGCTTGTTCCAATAATTTATCAAGCTGTAACTTCTCTTTTTTAGCCATTATTTATTGCCACCTAAACTCTTCAGTTCCTTAACTACACTCATTATTAAATCAACCGCTTCTTCAAGCTGTGCTACAACCTCTTCCCCGCTCTCAATTGGGTCTTGCATATCGTCATAATCCAAAATGCTATCATCTTTAATAAGTCCTAAATCAAGGCTATTATTTTTCTCTTTTATCAGCTCCCTTGTGAAAACGGATAAACGCTCGTCATTGACTGTTTTTCTGTCCTCAGCGGAATAAGCTTTAATAAAGTCATCAAAATGCTCCTGCTTAAGCGGTGTAGTCTTCCCAAAGTTTTGCATATTGGTACGTAAATCAAAAAACCATACTTCTTTTGTGTTGCCCTTATCTGTTGTGCCACGAGTAAAGAAAAGCACATTGGTTTTAATGCCCTGAGCATAGAAAATCCCAGTGGGTAGCCTCAAAACAGTATGTAGATTACATTTCTCCATCAAATCTGCACGAATATTAGCCCCATCACCATCTGCAAAAAGAACATTGTCAGGTAATACTACTGCGGCCCTTGCTTTGCCATCCGTTCTGAGAGAACGGTATACATGCTGTAGAAAGTTAAGTTGCTTATTGGATGTAGGATATACGAAGTCATCACGAGTAACACGTTCACCGCCCTTTTTTGTGCCAAAAGGAGGATTGGTAAGTACTACATCAAAGCCTTTCAGATTCTTTCCAGCACTTGAAAGAGTATCACCTAAAATGATTTCTCCTTCAATATCGTGAAGCATAGCGTTCATGAGTGCTAATCTATGCGTATCATGGACAAGTTCACAGCCAGTAAAAGCTTTTTCTCTTTGAAACCTCTCTTCATCGACAGACAACTGAAAAAGATTATCCGTTTTTTCTTTAATATGTCTATCGGCAGATATCATAAAGCCAAACGTCCCGCAAGCAGGGTCGTTACACATATCTCCAGGTTTTGGATCAACTAGTTTTACCATAATATCAATTAGTACACGAGGGGTAAAATATTGCCCTGCACCTGATTTTTTCTCATTAGCATTTTTCTCCAGAAGACCTTCATAGAGGTTTCCAAGACCTTCTTCCTTGGCAGAATACCAGTCAAGATCATCAATCGACCTTATTATCTTATCAAGATTTTTAGGCTCATCAATATTTGACCTTGCACCAGAATAAATTTCTCTGATTCTTCCAGTAGAATTCATACCTAGGTGGTTTAATAGCTCATTATAGAACTTCTTTAAGTCCACTCCCTGCTTTTTAACAAGCTCATCCCAACGGTAATTTTCGGGAATTTGCCCGTCGGTTGATGTTTCCTTTCCCATCTTCAGAAATAAAATATAGGTTAATTCCGTGACATATTGATGATAGGTAATACCATCATCCCTGAGCACATTACACAAGTTCCACAGTTTTGACACAATTTCTTGATTATTCAAAAGGTTAAGCACTCCAGTCTTCATATAGATAATCATTGAGTTCAGATACAATTTCATCTAGTTTATTTTGGAATATCTTGTTAATCACCTTGTAACCGCCTTTGGTTTTGAATGCTCCTGTATCAAAGGTTTCTTTATCCACGATACTCTCATGCAGTAAGTGGGCTTCAATTCTACCTAACCAGTCACGTTCCATTTGACTAAAGTTGTGATTTTTCTTTAGCTTATTTACTGCATTCTTAATCCGTTCTTCGTGGCTGATCAGGGGTGATCCGATAGCCTGTTGGCGGATAAACGTGATGATGTCTGCTGTCATGTCCTCGTTCTTAAGTTCTTTCCAGGCTGAATTCAACTTTAACTCAGTAAACTTATTGCGGTCAAGTTCCAATTTAAGGCTTTTCAAAGCATCACGTGTAAGCTCCTTTGGTCTTGTGCAAACAATATTAAGGGCCGCGATCTTATCTACATTGTTTTGGATAAAGGTCTTGAATTCGACTAAGTAATCCTCTGGCTTTTCTGCTTTACCGTAGCCTCTGGTATGAGAAATCAGTTTGTCCTTTTTATTAGAAACTACAACAGGTTTAGTCGGACCGTCACTTCCCTCATTGAGCATCTCAAATAGCCGTTTGTTTTTTAATATGTGTTTTTGTGCCACTTCGATAGACATCGACTGTAACTCTTTAATAAATTGTGTCGGGTCTTTCCCCCCCGATAGGTCGATAAAGTGATCCATTGTTTTGCCAGTCAATTTTCGTTTCTTTCTTTGTAACTTAGCGATAATCATATCGATTTGATTCTTCTTTTGCTGTTCTGTCGGCAACGTTATAAGTCCATGGATAAGTTCCTCAAATGTTGTTGTTGGATTCACAACAACTGGTTTCATTGTATTTACGGGATCAAGTGATTCGTAAACCCCAATGGGGTCGAAAATCTCAAAGTGAGTTTTCCTTATTTCTGGGCAAAGACGTGTAGCCCGACCAAGCATCTGCTCAAACAGAATTCTGGATTTTACTCTTCTCATGAATACCAGTGTTGTAATCTCAGGAACATCGATACCTGTTGTGAGAAGGTCAACGGTAACAGCAATATTGGGATATTTTTCATTTTTAAACTTCTTAATAACTTCGGATATTTTCTTCCTGTTGCCTCCGCCGACGGACCCTGTGATTTTCATAATAGCTTCATTGTCAACCCCAAATTCTTCATATATCTTTTTCAAGATATCTACGATAAGGTCAGCATGGGTGTTATCAACAGCATATATAAGGGTTTTACCCTCACCATCAGGATTAATATACTTTGATATTTCTTTTAGAACAGTTTTATTGAACGATTCGGTAATCACCTTTTTATTGAAACTTTCAATATCAAAATCCAGTTCATCTTTAAGCTCATGACTATTTGTAATTTCCCCTGTAACGGGGTCATAAATGGCAACCGTTTCGCCCTTTTTATAATGGATTCCCTTAGTAGATAGCCTCGTTTTTAGATTATGTGGTGCATCATGATCCACTAGGTAGCCTTCTATTACCGCTTCTCTATACGAATAATTGAAAACAGGCTTACCAAATATTTCAGTGGTATGGACAGCAGGTGTAGCTGTAATCGCTATCTTTACAGCCTCGAAGTATTCGATCACGGTTCTATACTTACTAACATAATCATCCTGGTTTCTATAAAGAAGTTCATCCTTTCCCATTTCTTTATCAAGGATGTAGCCTCTATGTGCTTCGTCAATTACTACTAAATCATAATCAGAGACGGCTGGCATTGTTTCGCCATCGTTATACATAATCCTTTTAACCAGACTTTGAACTGTCGTGATATGTATTTTTGTCTCTTTGTCAAAGTCTTTATCCTCAAGTTCTTTAATATTGTATATCTCATCAAGGGTCATTAAGTCTTCTAATTTTACCTCTTTGAATACGTCTTGAGCTTGTTCCCCTAATGCAGTACGGTCAACTAAAAATAACACGCGGTTAAATCGACTTGCCTTGATAAAGCGGTATATTAGACCTAAAATCGTACGTGTCTTTCCTGTTCCAGTTGCCATCGAGAGAAGCAGTGACTGTTGACCGTCAATGACAGCTTGTTCTGCAACCTTGATAGCCTCAATTTGATAGGGTCTAAGATTAAGCCCATCTTTATCGGTCAAGAGGTCATAACTCGTATTTTTTAACTCTTTCTCTGCTTTATCTATGTCCTTTTTAAGCAATTCCAAAAGTCCATCAGGGCTAACCCACCCCTGCTGTGCCTTTGGAATATTTGTTGATTTCCGTGCATCTAAAAACCAAATCCCTGATTTAATCTCAATCTGCTTTAAATACTTTCGACCATTGGTGGCAAAAAGGAACGGCACTTGGTACTCTCCCCATTGATCAACGAGGTAAACTGAGTGCTCGGATTTTATATGTTGTGCATAGTCTCTGCATTGATAATCAATTACGGATGGAATATCTGCAAAATGGCGTTTTGCTTCGATAACGCCTACTAATTGGATTCCAACAAATAAAGCGTAATCTACGTATCCCCCGTTACCAACTGTTGAATCGGTCGGCCATTCTGCAATGGCTAAATTTCTGCCTTTTTGGGGTCTTGTCCCTTTTGAATAGCATAGGTTAAGGGTATCGACTTTCCAGCCCACTTTGCGAAGCTGTTCATCAATGAGATATCGAGTTTCTTTCTCCGAAAGGTTAATTTTATCTGCTGAAGTATTCGCCCTTTTTCTTCTATTCGCAATAGAAACATCGGAGCCATGACTAGGAGCAATCTTTATCTTTTTAGTAAGCAGTTTAATCTTTTCTTCTTGTGCCTCGATAACAGCTTTAAAATCTGTGTCCCGACTTGTATCTTCGGGCATCACAAACTCTATTGGTTCATAGTCCCAATCACCATAGGTTTGCATGAACCAGATGCCGAGCTTATATGTAAACTCCAGTAGGATCTTCGCCTGGTCTATTGATTCATAACCGTCATGAACAGCATCATTACGTGATATTCTGATCGAATAAAGAATATCGTCGATGTCCTTCGGAATAAGTCCTTCTCTTTTGAGAATTCTGATTCGATTAGCCTGAGTGTTATCCTCTAGAGGTTCAGGAATCTTGTCCAACGTAAACATAAGTCGAACAATAGACTCAGCAAATAAGCCCAATTTAATTAGGCAAGAATTTGAGTCCGTATATAGATATTTCTCTGCCATACTACCTAGAGATACCAATAAGGGCCATTTCTCTTCTAAAAAAGAGAAGTTCGATTTCAAAGATATCAACTCCTACCTTAGTATTGCTTTTCACTTAGGTTGAGAATACTCTGCTCATATCCGCGTGTTATCTTGCAATTTCTTAGGTATTTATCTTTCTTCAATTAATTGAGATATGTTGTATCAAAACGCACCAAGGGGGAATGTTAGCGTTTTAGTAATTTCAAAGTGTTAATGCGTTAGAATGAACTGCTTTTTCAATAAATTCCACAAAATAGGTTATTTTAATTATAACATAAGGCTTATACATATACTTGCAGTACTTTCTAAATTGCTTAATGCCTAACTCAATTATTTTTAGTGACAATATGAGAATCTGCTAATTTTGTTGACTATAGTATATTTTCTAAACAGGTGGTTAAACTAATAAGTTGCTTGGGATGTTTAGATGACCTATTGATTGGGCAAAATTGAGATAATTAAAAAATTGGAAGGTGATAAAGTGAAAGAAAACCATCTCGAAATGGATGTGTTAAACCAGAAGAACAAACAAATCGTGAATGAGTATTTAGAATCCTTAAAACTCCAAGGGGTAAGTGAGCAAACTATAATTAAGTACAAGGAGGTAATTGAGAATCTTTTAATAGAGCAACCCTATGATATCAAGTACCTAGAGTCGGATGATTGGGAAGATTTGCTTAAAGTTCGATACGATATACTTGAGCAGAGTACATACAACTCTATATTGACGATATTAAGAGGATTCCTAACGTATTGTGTAGATAAAGGCTACATCAATGGGATTCCACTTAGAAGCTATTTGAGGAGTAGCGTCACAAAATCAATTCCGAAATATATTACGCCGTCGGAGAGGTCACTCATCAAGCTACACATCACAGACTTCTTTTCTTTAAGAGATAGATTATTCGTAGAGTTCATGCTTTCGACAGAGTGTCTATGTGGTGAAGTCTACGGATTAAATATTAATGATATTCACTTTGATAAATGTACTGCTACGGTTACTTATCCTGGATGGAAACGTCGTACAGTCACCTATTCAAGGTACGTATCCACACTTATCCAAGAGTATCTTAAAAATCATCCGACGAACGCGAGTGCGTTATTCTTGGGTAATACAGGAAAACGTATTACCCAAGAATTTATCAAGGGTATTGTCCATCAACTTGCAAGGATTGCTGGAATAGCAGAGCCACTTTATCCAATGCGACTACGATACACTTTTGGTAAAAGATCCTGCTATTATCCTGGTAAAGCATTCGAAGAGAGTATGTCCATCGCCGAGCGATTAAATCTTATGAAAATACTATTAAATAAATCCTAAAGTATTATTCAACAGGATATAAATAAAGATTATCCTGTGATAGTCAGGCGAAGTTGAGGAACTCAGCTTCTGTTCTCTAATCTCTAAGTTGAAAATGATTATTTACTGCGTTTAAAAAATGGAAGGTGATTAATAATGTGAGAAAGAATTATCGTTTTATTGAAAAGTAGTTACCAAACTAGAAGAACAAGAAAATGGCAAATGAGTATCAGAAAACCCTATCATTGCGAGGCATGACGGAACACATGGCTTGTAAGCATAGGCGGGTTCTAGAGATGTTCCTCATTGGGCAAACCAAGGATATCGAATACAATGAACCCGATGATTTGAGAAACTGGCTCTATGCTAAATATGTTGGCCCACTATCAGCATTCAATGTTGCTTTAAAAGTTATGATAATTATTTTACGTACTGTAGAAGAAGGCTATGTACCAAATTACAGCTACAACCTTAATGAGACAAACATAAGAAAGTCGGTTCCGAAATATTTGAAAGCGTATACTTTGGCAGAACTCCAGCCACACATCGTTAACCTCTATTTCGGGCATAGTTCACTTTCAACAGTATGTAGAATTCGTGTAAGCCGAGGATTAAATATTGAAAATTTAGCCTGGAAAAGTCATTCGATAGATTTACATATTCATGTTACGAAAACTAACGAAGAACTTAAAACTCCAAGCGATTGAAATATACTATACTATTTCAGAATAACAACCGCTTCTCGGGCTATATTAACTCCATTTTTTGCCTATCAATAGTTTGGCAATCTCTTGTGTATCCATCTCTTTTTTATATCCGTCTATATCACATAAATCAAAATATTTCTGTCCGAAAAGACCACCTTTGGTTGGTTTTATAAATTCAGTTATTAAAAACTTCTCGACGAAGAAAAACCTATGTCCTTGGGAAATGATGTACCCAAACTTTTGCTTGGCCTCCTTAATAACTTCCTTTACCTTGTCTTTTTGAGTTTCAGTTATTGTACCGAGCAGTTGCTCTTCTACGTTTATTTCATTGGTGCTAAAATCGTAGGACAAATCTGCTATAGAGATGATTTCCCCTAAACCCCTAACTGCTTTACCCTTATAAAGTCCGAGATACTTATGCTTCTGGTAACCCCTGTCCTTTGGTGCATAGTATAAACTGTTTGTCACATTTTGCTCATACGTAGTCCCAGAAAGGACAACACGCATTTTCGTATCAGCATTGTCAATTAAACCAGTTTCCAAGCAGAATGACTCATAGTCTTGCATTAATTCCTTCATCTCAATGTCGTAGTCATTCAAAGTATCATTGAAGCACCGACATATTTCCTTAAAGGTAATTGAAGCGAAGTCGATTTTTATGCCTTTGGATTCATGAATCGCGTTTAACTTCTGAACGATTTGTTTCCGATATTTGTCTTCAATCGGTTCTTTATTAATCCATAAAAAGACTTTCTTGTCTTGGTTCCCGAAGGATTTCATATGCTTTTCAACCTGTTGGGAGATTCTGTTGTCCGTAAAGCTTGGTTTCTATAATAATTTTGAAGCTCTGTTGCTCAATAATCCCATCAGGGACACTACCTTGCCCCTCTTCCTGTTGACTAAATCGGACGGTTGTATCAAGGTCGATGGTATCTATTTCTTCAAATAAAAGGGTAATAAACCTTTTAAACTTATCTGAGCTATTGTTATACAACCTACTAAAAAGTAATAGGGTATTATTTGTGACCATATTTTCGTAAGCGTCAAACCCACCGTACCTAGCAATAAACCAAAAAATTTGAGACAATACATTTTAAATGTGCAGTGAAAAGAAAAGAGCCTCCAATTGTACTGTAGGCTCTGTCGGGTTAACTATTCTTTTTCATAGATTTGCAGTTTTCAGGGAGTTTATCGGACCAGGGCAACAGATCTTGAAGAAAGTCCTTACTTGTTCCCGTATAGTGTTTGGGGATTGTCTCTAATATATGAACAATATATTCATA
>LOEW01000125.1 GCA_001516045.1 Desulfosporosinus sp. BRH_c37 | reverse complement strand
CCAGATAGCTGTTGAAGGATCACTGCTTCTTTGACGTCCCATGCCACCTGATGGTGTTCCTTCACAAAGTTAGGAAGTAACGAGGTAGCTCTCCCACACTTAATACATTTAAACCGGTGGATGGATATGATGAACGATTCTAGTAACGTATACACTGTTCTTTTAAAACTTCCATGTTTGTGCAACATCACTTTTTCAAAGCAGTGGGGACACACCCTTGGACGCAAGTGATTTGGACAACCATCGATAAATTCTTCAATATATGACTGGACAGTCCAGATTTCTTCAGTTAAACTCATATTGGTAGTAAACCAATGGGAAAGAGGAAACGAGGCTGGCAGGCCGATGATGTTTCCTCTTTCTTTTATCCTTTTTTAATGATTGTCATGGGATCTATTTAGTCACATGACAATCATTATCTACTAGAAACGACAAAGTAGGCAAGAAAAAACGCTCACTTTAATGTCAGTTAAAGTGAGCGCCCACAGTATACACTCTATTCCAACTTTGTTAAGCAAAAGGTTTACTGCTTTAGCGTAACCATCACAAACGCCGATTCCATTTACCAAAATCCCGTAAGCTGTGTAAGATAAACCAGGTACGGTATTATTCTTGTAGTTTGCATAGTCATATTCGGAATTTAAGATAATGTAATTATGTAAGGCCAATTCCATCTCAAACTGTGATTGTCCGCCAACAATTAAGTTACTTATAATTTGGGTTATTTTGTTCTCCAAGTTTTGCTTCATTACCAAGACTTCATTCTTAGAATACGTATATTTAAAAAGTAATCGACCGTTGCTGTAAAATAAACTCCCGGAATTAGTAAAATAAAAAATTTCCGGATGATTATCTAAAACTTTATTTCTAGTATCAAATACCTCTGAACTGTTTAGTGAATAAGATGAAACATTAATTTCGTCCTTTAGATTAGCAAGTGCATCATAAATAGCATTATATAGCTGATCATTATTTTGTAGAATTGTTTGAATATTATTACTGTGTAATTGGTGATGTGACTTACCAAATTGTGAAAAAGGATCTTCAAATGATTGGACTGGGTATGTGACTTCGTTTGCTAAAACAGGATTCGATTGAACTAGTATAGCTATCAACAATAGCAAGACTGAGAAAACGACAACTATTTTTGTATATTTCATGTTGTATCCTCCTATATTTGTCCTCTGCGAGATAAATGAGGATTCCTTTTTCTTTTAGCTTCCTTACAAAAGACGAGTTTGCATCTATCGGTTTAGATACTAAACATTTTTCTCTATCTCCTTCTAATGCATAGGCGGTCATTGCGATAATAGGTGTATAGTTTAATAATCCATTCTCCATTACTCTCTTCAATCCTTCAAACAAATCGCGAGAGGTACTACTTTGTAAGCGCTCAATTTAGGGGTGCATGGTCAACCAGCACAGACTATGAGAGAATATCTTCATGAAACCAAAATAGACAGACAACCACACTTCATATTTAAACGGGAGTTAAGGGCAGGAAATCGTTAGTATTAAGCTGTTGAAGCTGCAAACAAGTTTAAACAGAGGCAAAGTCTGAAAGGAATTCTCGCAGGACGTTTGACCTCTGGATATGTTTGAGTTTCTAGAAAGGATGTTATAAAAATGAATAACTACCTGAAGCCGCCGGCGCTTTCAACGAGCTTTTCAGAGAGCGGCAAGAGTGCCAAAAAAAGATTTGCCAATATTTTCGACAGGAACAGAAAAAAGAGAGGCGTTTGGGCGCTGGTACTTGTCCTAACTCTGGCAGGTGTTACCGGCACAATGGTTGCTTGCAGCAATGGGCAGGTAAGCACCAGCGATCAACAGGAAAGCACCAACAAGGAACAGCAAAGTGCAAGCGCCCTGGACCAGCAGGGTAGCTATGCCAAAGATTTATATCAATATCAAGGAACTAATACCGGTGATAACTCCAAGGTAGCTGCCATTGTCCATGCGCTTAACTTTACGGATTTGCCGCTGAAATCCATCGAGTTCAAAACGGATAGCGAGCCTTATAGAATTACGGTCAATTATCTGGTCGACAGCAGGGCCAATTATCGTTTTTCCGATGATATAATAACTGGTTGGAATAAAAATGCGGCCGTAATGTTTAGTTTAATTCCCAATGCAAGCGAGATTATGTTCAGGCTTTATGATTCATACGGTGACTTTTACTGGTCTATTTACAACCGGGAAAACTTAAGTGAACATTACGGAATGGAATATTTCACTTCTGATACAGTGAAAGGGGCTACGGGCAGCCTATATTCCTTTACAAATTATCTGAATAAGGTTTCCGCCATAAGAAATACGGAGGATTTTTACAGCGAAGGACAAAAGCAAAGTTCAGCGAGAGAAAAGCAAATCTATTCTGTGATCGGGGACGACCGTGAAATCACTGTAAATAGCGGTACGGGATTTCTGGTCACGATAACGAACGCTTTTACCACCAATCCTCCCATCAAAGAACTAGCGGATCAAAAAGAGCTATTGGCGCAATATACAGGCAAAAAGGTCAAGTTTTCAACCTATCAAATCCGCAATTTTAAAACAAACGTCAGAACATATTACCTGTTTGTTTTTGACGGGGAGAAAATGATTGCTTATATCGATTTAAAAACTGCCTCCTCCGAGCAGAATGTCATCAGGACATTAATCCCTTTACAGGTAGTAGAATAATAATTGCGTTTCTAAAAGCCAACGTAAGTAATCTTTGATAAGAAAATAACTTGGAGTAAGCCACTCGCTTGGGATGGCACTTCGCCGCCTGTAAATCCAAAGTTTTCAAAGGCATTGTTGATACGCCTGATTAGCTCCGGCTCTGTATAGTAGGCGGTGACAACTGAATTCAAGGCATCCGCATATTCCTGAAGATGATCTTCAGAGGCCTTTTCCAATCATCAGTTCCCCCGGAGACCATATAAAAGATTATCAAATATATTCCTCTTGTTCTTATATTTCGACAAATATCGCAACATTATTGGTTTATAGTATATAAGCTACGGTATTTCAGAAAGCATAAGGAGGAAAAGGAAAACGTGAATAATTTTATTACGCTAACCATGAGGGGGAAAACATTTTATAGGGCTTGTATCCTTCTTGTTGCGTGCATTTTCTTAACATGTTGTCTACTAAATATTCAAAGTGCTCAGGCATCACTCCAGTCAGAGCTACCAGTTCAGCTACCTCAACCTGCTCAGCTACATCAACAACATCAACCAGCACAGCCATTTCAGTCAGCTCATTCTACTCAGTCAGCTCAGCTTAAAACTTTGACAGGTAACACTTTAACCGATGGGAGTATTTCAGGATCGATCACGGACTCGACAGGCAAGGCTATGCAATACATTAATGTTAGTGCTAATGACAATAATGGTGGGTATGGTTATGGTAATACGGATTCCGATGGTAAATATACAATAACTGGCTTACAGACGGGAACCTATACGATACAATTTGATCCGTCGGGGTATAATTCCCAAAATGGTACCAATATTGCTTATTATCAACAGACAGGAATTTCCGTAGTTCAAGGGCAAATCACAAATCTGGGAATAGTCCAACTTACGCAAGGCGGAAGTGTATCAGGTACAGTAACCGACATAAACGGAAAATCTTTAGAAGGGATAAATATATCCGGAAACAACTTTGGCTATGCAACAACAGATGCGAATGGAAAATATACGATGAATAGCCTGCCAGCGGGTGCATGCACAATAAACTTCGATCCGTATTCTTACAATTCAGCAAACGGTACAAGTTTAATGAGTCAGCAAAGTGTAGCCACTGTAGTTCAAGGGCAAGTGACCCTCAATATTAATGCCCAACTTAGTCAAGGTGGAAGTATCTCCGGGAAGGTAACCGACTCTACAGGCAAAGCGCTAGCTGGAATACCTGTTAATGGACATACCAGCGACTATAGTGGGTATGGTTATGCAACAACAGACGCCAATGGAAATTATTCGCTAGACAGTCTTATTACAGGAACATATACGATTGACCTTGATCCAACCTCATATAATGAACAGAACGGTACGAGTTTGGCAAGCAATCAATTAACCGGAATTTTGGTAGTACAAGGACAAACGACGAAAAACATCAATGCGCAACTCAGTCAAGGCGGAAGTATATCAGGAACGCTGACGGACTCTAATGGCAAAGGCTTACTGGGTATATCTGTATCTGGAAGTAACAAAGATTATAGTGCCCATGGGAGTGCTACGACGGATACTAATGGCAACTACACCCTCAACGGTTTGTCAACGGGAACTTATTCGCTATCCTTTGGCACTAACACTCATAATGCACAAAATGGTACAAATTTGGCCAATCAACGAACAACAATCTCTTTAGTACAAGGTCAAAAGATTAGCAATATCAATCTCCAATTTAGTCAAGGTGGAAGTATCTCCGGAACAGTTATAAGCTCCACAGGCCAAGCTTTAGCGGGAATATATGTTAGTGTTAGCGGCTCTGATGGTTATGGTAGTGCCACTACTGATGCCCAAGGAAAATATCTCATCAACGGCTTGTCAAGAGGAACATATTCTGTACGAGTAGAGCTATCTAATTATAACTCACAAAATGGTACAAATTGGACAAGCTATCAACAAACTGGGGTTTTAGTAGTACCTGCTCAAACGACGGAAAATATCAATGCCCAAATCAATCAAGGTGGAAGTGTCTCCGGAACGGTAACGGATACCAACGGCGCTGCCTTATCAGGAATATCAGTTAATATCCAAAATTGGAACGGTAACAGTTATGGGTATGCCACAACGGATAGTAATGGAAGATATACGATCAGCGGTTTATTAGGTGGAAATCATAACTTAAGCTTTGATAGCTCCTCCTATAATTCGAGTAATGGGAAAAATATCGCTTTTGATAGTCAACTAATGACGCTCGTTCAAGGTCAAAAGACAGACAATGTGAATGTCAGCCTTAGACAAGGGGGTAGTATTTCCGGAACGCTTAAAGATTCGGTAGGCCAGCCGATAAGCGGTGTACCAATTAATATAAGTGATCTTAATAATAACTACAGTAACCATTCTGCAGTAAGCGATTCCTTAGGTAAATACACAGTAAACGGTCTCAAGGCCGGTACCTATGGAGTTCAATTCAATCAATACTGGAATCAAATCGGTACTTCCGCTCAACAGTGGTACAATGGTAAGTATGTAGGAAGTGAAGCAGACCCCGTTACACTTGCAGAAGGCCAAAAGGTTACAGGGATAGATGAGGTTCTGGAAGAAGGTGGGATTGTCACAGGAACTGTCAAGGATCCTAATGGAAAGACTCTTCCCAATGTGGATGTAAGTGTTTATTATAATTACTCTAAGTCTGGGAGCTCTTATTATGAGCAGGTAGGAACAGCAAGTACCGATTACTATGGTAATTATGCAATTACTAACCTGAAGGCGGGTAGTTATACATTAGAATTTAATCCCAGAGATTATAATGATTGCAATAACACTTTTTATAGTCTGCAAAGGTATGACAACCAAACCACCAATGCGAAGGCCACGCCTATAACCGTCAAGGCTGGAAGCACAACTTCTGGCATTGATGCTCAACTCCAGAAGGGCGGCGGAATTTCGGGAACAATCACAGATTCAAACGGTAATCCAATTTCCGATTCACTATCTATTAGTATCTATGATGTTAATAATGCTGGGTACTTGAATTCGGCTCAACCCTATTCAAATGGAAATTTTGTAATTAATGATTTACCTGTAGGAACGTATAAAATCTATTTCTATCCTTATGCGCAATATGCAGCACAACCTCCCTATGTGCTAGAATATTATAACGACAAGACAAGTTTAAGTGCGGCGGATGAGGTAATAGTTAGTCTTGGTAAAATTACCACTGGTATTAATGCAAGCTTGCAAAGCAATGGGGTACAAGCTGTGGCAGTAACAGGGGTGAGCTTAAATACTAATGCCACAACAATCAACGTTGGAGAAAGTCAAGTGTTATCTGCTACAATCAATCCAAGTAATGCAACTAATAAAGGCGTTAGCTGGGTGTCTAGCAACACTGCAGTAGCGACAGTAGATTCAAATGGTAAAGTAGTAGCCCTAAAAGCAGGATCAGCGACCATCACAGCAAGCACGCTGGATGGAAGTAAAACAGCAACCTGTACAGTAGAAGTTAAGGATAACACGCAAACTGATCGACAAAACATAGCGCTAGACAAAGAATGGCGAATCACATTTAGTCAAGCAGTTGATTCAAGTACAATTCAGAGCAATATCTTATTATGGAAAAATGACCCTGTCACTAAAACAAAGGTGAAGGTAGATATTACACCAACTATTGACACAGCTAATTCTAAGGTAGTTATTGTAAAACATTTGATTCCTTTTGTCACTGGGACCAGTTATGAACTATCAGTGAATGTTGGGGTCAAAGACATGTCGGGAAATCCATTGTCTAAAGAGTCGCGTTTATCATTCACGACCAAATAGGAGGGTCGTAGGAGGGGGGGTTGACCACTTTAATTGTAGCGGACTCAGCAATTGTTCCACTTACAATAAAAGTTCCTGCTGAAGCATATTGACTTGATATTGGAGTAACCCAAGTCACATTGGCATTTTTAGTTGTCCCATTACTCATAGTTGCTATAATTTAACACCATTTAAACCTGAGCCCTCCCACTTTAATTTGTACTCACTAAGATATAGGGAACATTCTATTTTTCGACATCTTATATAAGCTGAAGTTTTGCACCCATAAAAAAGCTAATTTTTTGACCTAAAAAGAGACTAAAAAACGATTAAGATCCGCATGAACACTCGGTTTTTGGTATAATTAAGATGCTAAC
>LOEW01000124.1 GCA_001516045.1 Desulfosporosinus sp. BRH_c37 | reverse complement strand
AGTATGACACAAAATAGACTGGCATACTGACTTGTTATTTTCTTGAATATGCCTCAGTGTTCAAAGAGGAAATTATGCTTCATATGGGGGTAAGGCAAATGGTTGAACTCTTAAATGTCAAAGATTATGCCCAACAAATTGCCGAAGCGATTGCCACCGTTGTGAAAATCGATATAGAGATAGCGGATCAGAACCTGATTCGGATTGCCGGAACCGGACGATATCACAAAGGGGTCGGTCAATCTATGGACCGACAGGGTTATGTGTATCAGGAAGTCCTGCGGACAGGGCATCAGTTTGTTATCGAAACGCCGGGTCAGCATCCACTTTGTACTCCTTGTAAAGCGCGGGGGAATTGTTCGGAAAAATATGAAGTTGTTTCCCCGATTAATGTGGATGGTAAAGCGGTGGGCGCGATCGGGCTTATTTGTTTTACCGATGCCCAAGCGCAACTTGTCCAAGAAAATCAACATTCTTATTTAATTTTCATAGCTAAAATGGCTGAAACAATTGCCTTAAAACTGAAGGAACAAGAGTTTTTAGCGGGTCTCGTTTCCTCCAACCACTATCTTAATTCGATTATCGATTGCCTGGATGAAGGGTTATTAACCGCTGATCTTAACGGAAATATCCTCCACTTCAACCAGTCAGCTCAGCGTTTATTCAATGCTAATTTGCTTACACCGCGGAGTAATCTAAGCTCCCTATTTCCAGCGCAAATTGTGACAGATATCCTTAAGGTAGGGGTCAGTGCCGAGGAGGTTGTCGAACGTGAAGTCCATATCGAAACTAAGACAAACCGAATCCAGATGGTTTTACGTGCTTTACCGATTGATGGGGAAGACGGGGTGAAGAGTATTGCCGTGATCCTGCGGCCCTTTGATGAAATCAGTCGAATCGTTACTCGTTTTAGCCAGCAAAATGCCGGGTATACGTTGCAGGATATTTTAGGTGACAGTGAAGCCATGAGTGAAATTCGAGATCGAGCTAAAGTTATTGCCACCAGCAAATCGACGGTTTTGATTCGAGGGGAAAGTGGGACGGGGAAAGAGATGTTGGCTCGTGCGATTCACAATCTCAGTCCAAGGCAACAGGGAATGTTTATGGCGATTAACTGTACGGCAATTCCTGAAACGCTGCTCGAAAGTGAGCTTTTTGGCTATGAAGATGGTGCATTTACCGGTGCGCGTAAAGGTGGTAAGATTGGAAAAATCGAATTAGCCAACAAAGGGACACTTTTTCTTGATGAAATCGGAGATATGCCCTTGTTTTTACAGGCCAAGATTCTTAGGGTTTTACAGGAGCGTCAAGTGGAGCGAATTGGAGGAATAACCCCGAGTGCGGTCGATGTTCGAGTAATCGCGGCAACGCATCGTAACCTTGAGGAAATGATGGCCAAGGGCGAATTTCGTGAAGATTTATATTATCGGATCAATGTAATTCCACTGTATATCAAGCCTTTGCGAGACCGAAAAGAAGATTTAGTGGTTTTATGTGAGTATTTTCTAGAGGTCTACAATCAACAGCTTAATAAAAATGTTCAATATTTATCCGATGGGTTTCGGCAGAGGTTACGCGAATATCCTTGGCCGGGCAATGTCCGTGAACTACAGAATATACTGGAATATGCGATGAGCTTAACGGAAGGTTCAACGTTAACGGAGGAACACTTATCTCCAAGACTGAAACAGTCTAAAAAGCTCGATGATCTAGGCGGCTTCAATTTAGAAAATCTTGAGCGGGAAACTATTCTCCGTTGCCTCCAAGCGTCTGAAGATAGTGTTCGGGGGAAAGAACAAGCGGCCAAGGCTTTGGGAATCGGTATGGCAACTCTTTACCGAAAACTAGCTCGTTATAACCTCCGGTAATCATGGTTAAATCATGTTTTCAGGGCATAATGTACTGAGGACATGATTTTAAGACGGAATTGCTTATCAAAATGATAAATAATTATCCTATTGATAAATGAGCTATGGGCGAAGATGGCAATGATCATGGAGCACAGAGGGGACATACTTATCGTTTTGATAAAGTATCGTTTAGTGACTTAAACAAGAAGTTGGTAATTTGGCCTCTTTTCGACATCCCAGCTGGTTGGCATGAATTTTGCACATTTACAAAGGGACTAAACTTCGCATGCTCTTTGATGCTACTTTGTGGCCTTGAGATCAAATAAATGTTGGGACGGAGGGAAAGTTAATGGCGTATACAGTTGTAGGGAAAAGGGTTAGTAAAGTAGATGCTATCGCCAAGGTTACAGGTAAGGCCAAATATACGGATGATTTTTCGGAAAGGGATATGTTAGTTGGAAAGATCCTCCACAGTCCTTATGCACATGCGCTTATTAAAACGATCGATGTAAGTCTGGCGAGGGCCTTGCCTGGCGTGGAGGCTGTTCTAACGTATCAGGACCTACCGCGTATTAACTATTCAACGTCCTTGCCGGGTGTAATAGAGGATGTTTTAGAACATGAATTAGAGGCAGAACTGATAAAATTTGGCACGGCGGGACATCCCTATTCGCTAGATCCCAGTCATAGAGACGTAGAAGACCGTCATATTTTGGCGAAGAAAGCCCGTTTTGTGGGAGATGCCATAGCAGCAGTGGTGGCGACGGATGACCTTATTGCTGAAAAGGCGCTAAAATTGATTAAGGTTGAATACGAAGTGTTGGAAGCGTTAACGAGTACGAATGCTGCGCTCAGAGAAGGCGCTCCTTTAATTCATGAAGGACGTGAGCGAAATATCTTAGCCTCCGGAGGATTCGTCTATGGGGATATTGAAGAAGCGTTTAGAGAATCGGATCATATCTTTGAAGAAGAGTACGAAACAAGCATTGTCCAGCACTGCCATATGGAAAATCAGACCTCTTATGCTTATCAAGATACGGACGGGCGAATCGTAATCGTCACCTCGACCCAGATTCCCCAAATTGTGCGCCGAGTTGTTGCTCAAGCACTGGGGCTTCCTTGGGGGAGGGTACGCGTGATCAAACCGTTTGTCGGCGGTGGGTTTGGCAATAAGCAAGATGTCTGTATTGAACCTTTGAACGCCGCCATGACCATAGCGGTGGGCGGGAGACCGGTAAAAATAGAACTTTCTCGGGAAGAGAGCATGATTGATACCCGAACTCGTCATGCCTTCAAATTTAAGATAAAGACAGGGATCACTCAAGATGGGAAAATCAATGGAATTCATATTTCTGCTATCTCCAATACCGGGGCCTACGCCTCGCATGGTCATTCTATTGCCGGTAGTGCTGGGGGAAAGTTTCGGTATCTTTATCCGACAAAGGCCTTGAAATATGATCCCATTACGGTTTACACGAACTTACCAGTCGCTGGGGCGATGCGAGGGTACGGATGCCCGCAAATATTTTATGCTTTTGAAGCTCATCTGGAGGATATTGCGAAACGACTGAATATGGATCCCATCGAGCTTCGCAGGAAAAACTTTGTGGAAGTTGGGTATGTGGACCCGATCAGTAAAAATAAGATCACGAGCTGTGGCATTCGTGAGTGTATTGATAAAGGCAAAACTTTAATTAAATGGGACGAGAAAAAGGCCTTATATAGAGAACAGAGTGGGGACAGGCTCAGAGGGTTGGGCATGGCTTGTTTCAGTTACGCATCTGGAACTTACCCGGTCGCTTTGGAGCTGGCGGGAGCTCGGATTGTCTTAAACCAAGATGGCTCGGTTCAACTGCAACTTGGGGCAACGGATACCGGGCAGGGCAGTGATACTGTCTTTGGCCAAATGGTGGCTGAAGTGCTGGGACTTCCCATGGCTATGGTGCATGTTATCTCCACTCAAGACACGGATATTTCCCCGTTTGATACAGGGTGTTACGCCTCGAGACAAACCTATGTTTCCGGAATGGCGGTCGAAAAGGCGGCTCTCGAAGTTAAAGAGAAGATTCTCAGTTTCGCATCAAGCATGACAGATATTCCAGTGGACAGACTCGAGCTCTTGGCTCAAAAAATTGTCTATAAACATACTGGGGAAAGTGTCTTGACCTTAGAACAAGTCGCTATGCAATCCTACTACGACCGGGTACTTGCCAAGCCGATCACCAGTGATATTTCCAATAATGCCCGTATTAATGCCGTTCCCTTTGGGGTAACCTTTGCTGAGGTGGAGGTTGATATCAAGACTGGAAAGATTGAGGTTTTAGAAATTTACAATGTTCATGATTCTGGGACGATCGTCAATCCGACCATGGCAGAGGGTCAAGTGCATGGCGGAGTGAGTATGGGAATTGGCTATGCGCTGTCCGAGCAATTGCTCTTTGATGAACTAACGGGTAAACCTCTCAATAATAATTTACTGGATTATAAGCTTCCTACGATTATGGATACCCCGGATATTGGGGTAGCCTTCGTGGAAACTTTCGAGCCAACCGGACCGTTTGGTGTTAAATCCTTGGGAGAACCCCCCGCGATTACCCCGGCTCCTGCGATTCGTAACGCTGTCTTAGATGCGACGGGGGTCGCCTTTAATCGGTTGCCGATGAATCCGCAACGGGTATTCGAAGGTTTCAAAAAGGCTGGATTAATCTAGGAAGGCGGTGATGAAATGTACGATATTATTGGCTATTCTGAAGCAGAAACTGTCCGTGAAGCGACCATGCTCCTGGCGGAAAACCCCAAGCTGAGACTGATTGCGGGTGGAACAGATGTACTTATCAAAATGCACGGTGGACAGCTTGAAGGTGCTGAGCTGCTTAGTTTGCGTAAGATAAAATCCTTAAGTACTATTCGCAAAGCTGTGGACGGGACGATTAGCATCGGTGCGCTGGCCACCTTTACACAGATTTTTAAGGATCCTATCCTCCGAGAAATGATCCCGATTTTAACCGAAGCGGCCATCTCCATGGGCGGGCCTCAAATCAGAAATATTGCCACAATCGGAGGAAATGTCTGCAATGGGGCAACTTCCGCAGATAGTGCATCTTCATTGTTTGCGCTTAATGCCCAGTTGAAATTAGAGGATTATCAAGGGGAACGTCTGGTAGCGATCCGTGAATTTTATCTTGGACCTGGCAAGGTGGCTCTGAAAACCGGAGAAATCTTGACTGAAATCCTCATTTCCCCGGAAGATTACCTGGGCTTCGGTGGTCAGTATATTAAGTTCGCCATGCGTGAAGCGATGGATATCGCCACCCTGGGCGTCTCAGTCGTTTGCAAACTGCAAGGCAGTACTTTTGAGCAGATTAGAATTGGGCTTGGGGTTGCGGGTCCAACACCTTTGCGGTGTCTTGAGGCGGAAGAATATGCCAAAGAAAAAGAAGTTTCCGCGCCAACAGTGGCGGAGATTGGCAAGCTAGCGGTTAACTCCGCTAAAGCCCGAACGTCTTGGCGAGCGTCGAAAGAATATCGGGAACATCTTGTCCAAGAACTGGTACAAAGAGCCTTGAAGACAGCTATCGTCAACGCAGGAGGTGCGAAACTTGTATAAAAGAATAGCGTTTACGGTCAATGGTAAAGCCTTTAATTTTGAAGTGGATATTCGTGAATCGTTGTTAGAGTTATTGAGAAATCGTTTAGGGTACACTGGAGTAAAAAAAGGGTGTGGGGTTGGAGAATGTGGGGCGTGTAGTGTGCTCATTGATGGCATTCCTTTTGATTCATGCATTTATCTGGCGGTCTGGGCAGACGGTAAGGAGCTTACAACGATTGAAGGCGTGGCTTCTAAAAACGGGGAACTATCCCAGGTGCAAAAGGCCTATGTCGATGAAGGGGCTGTGCAGTGTGGGTTTTGTACCCCTGGCCTCGTACTGACCACCAAGGCTATGGTGGAAAGTGGCCAAGACTACACTCGTGATGAGATTAAACGAGAACTCTCGGGCCATCTCTGTCGCTGTACAGGGTATCAGAGCATCTTGAAGGCTGCTGAAAAATCGTTAGAGGGGCATATTTGCACTTGTGTGGACAGCCCCCATTATCAACAACAACAAGCACGAATTGAGGAACGATAATTATGATGAGTGACAAGATGGTACAGATTCCGTTTCAGAAACTGGTCAATTGGATGTTCGAGGAATATAAACGGACCCAAACTATTTTTGGCGTAGCTGAAGTTAAGTTCTTTGAAAAGACAAACGACCGGTATCTTCGGCTCTTTGGAGAAACTATGGAGACACCAGTCGGCCCGGCTGCTGGTCCGCACACCCAACTTGCCCAAAATATTATCGCTTCTTATTTGAGTGGTAGTCGTTTTTTTGAGTTAAAATCTGTCCAAATCATGGATGAGTTAGAGATTCCTAAGCCCTGTATCCTAGCGGAGGATGAATGCTATAACACGGAGTGGTCTACTGAGCTGCCGATTATGGGTGCTTTTGACGAGTATGTCAAAGCGTGGTTTGCACTCCACGTGTTACAAAAAGAGTTTTTCAATCAAAGTGATCGACGCTTTATGTTCAATATGAGTGTCGGATATGACCTGAAGGGGATTCAAGCTCCTAAAGTCGATCAATTCATTGAAGGGCTTAAAGATGCCTCAGAAACCGCAATTTTTAAGGAGTGTCTTGCTTTTTTACTGGAGAATGTTAACCGGTTTGAGAAGCTCGATCGGGCCTTTATCGAACAGATTTCTCCGCATATTTGTTCATCTATCACCTTATCAACCATGCATGGCACACCACCGCAGGAAATCGAAGCCATCATCCAATACCTAATCAGCGAAAAGAAGTTGCATACCTTTGTGAAAATGAATCCGACTCTTTTGGGCTATGACTATGTCAGAAACACCTTTGATAAAATGGGTTACAAGTATATTGAACTTAAGGAAGAATCCTTTAGCCATGATCTTCAGTTTAATGACGGTGTGGAAATGTTAAAACGTCTTAAAGTTTTTGCTAAGGAGCAGCACAAAGAGTTTGGCATCAAGATGTCTAATACACTGCCCGTAAGGATTATGAAATCTGAATTGCCGGGCGAAGAAATGTACATGTCCGGTCGGGCACTATATCCTTTGACGATTAATTTGGCGTATAAGTTGGCTTCAGAGCTCGAGGGGGATCTCAAAATCTCCTATTCGGGTGGAGCGGATGCCTTTAATATTGGACGAATCCTGGAGACGGGAATCCAGCCGATTACTGTGGCTACCACCCTGTTAAAGCCTGGCGCTTATATGCGCTTTAAGCAAATGGCTGAGCTCTTAGCGCCACTAATGGGTGATCAGGAGTCCGCTAAACTTGATATGGAAAAACTTAAGGCCCTCGCTGAAAGTGCCTTTGATGATGCCAATCATCTTAAAGAAAAGAGAGACGTGATTAATCGTAAAACAGAGCTTAAGTTGCCGATGATTGATTGTTTTATCGCACCTTGTACCGTAGGGTGTCCCATTGAACAGGATGTTCCAGAGTATCTTCGCTTGGTGGGTGAAAAGCGTTATGAGGAAGCATTTGAGGTGATTGTATCCAAAAACCCCTTTCCCTTCATTACGGGGACGATTTGTACTCATAACTGTATGACGAAGTGTACTCGTTTGGACTACGATGAGTCTGTGCATATCCGTGGACAGAAATTGGTGGCTGCCGAAAAAGGGTTTGAGGCCTATATGCAGAGGATTCCTGCGCTCAGACCGGAGTCGACTGCTAAAGTAGCTGTGATTGGAGCGGGTCCCTCCGGACTTGCCGCTGCTTATTTCCTCGCTAAAGGGGGCCTGGAGGTCACTGTTTTTGATAAACGGGAGAAAGCCGGCGGTACGGTTGAATACGTGATTCCGGATTTTAGGATATCGAGAGAAGCGATCAGTAAGGACATTCAACTGATCGAAAAAATGGGCGTAAAATTTAAATTTGGAATTGATCCGAACGTTTCCGTGGCTGATTACAAAGCAAAAGAATTTCAGTATGTTTATCTAGCCATTGGGGCAGGCAAGACTAATGCACTCAAGTTAGAAGGGGATACCAATCGGGTTAGGGGTGCGATTTCTTTCTTAGAGGCCTTTAATGCTAACCGGGATGCCTTGCAGCTCGGGAAGAACGTGGCTGTGGTGGGAGGCGGCAATTCCGCGATGGATGCGGCTCGTGCTGCTCTTAGGGTTAAAGGTGTAGAGCAGGTCTCGATCATCTATCGCCGAACGAAAGACTACATGCCGGCAGACAAAGAGGAACTGCAGTCTGCGCTTGAAGAGGGGGTTATCTTCAGAGAACTTCTGGTTCCAATCTCTTTGACTGATGGTGTCCTGAAATGTCAGACGATGGAACTTGGCCAACCGGATACATCCGGGAGAAGGAGTCCTGTGGCCAAGGCGGGTGAGTTTGAAGAATTGCCGATCGATACCGTTTTGTCGGCGATTGGGGAACTGATCGATTATGATTTGTTAAAGAGCAATGGAATTGAAGTAGGGGAGAAAGGGGTCATCCGTGTCAATCAGGAAACCCTGGAAACCAGTGTGGAAAATGTCTTTATCGGTGGGGATGCTCTGGTTGGACCTTGGACAGTGGTCGGTGCGGCTAAGCACGGAACGATCGTGGCCAAAGCCATTATCGAGAAAGAACAGCTTGAATTTAAACAAGAGTTTGCGTCCAAGATCTCCTTTGATAATCAGAAGCAGTTATTAGAGATTGCTGAAAAGAAAGGAGTTATGAAACCAGTCTCCGATCATGAACAAGAATCAAGCAGATGTTTAGAGTGTAATAAAGTGTGTAATATCTGTGCTGAGGTTTGCCCAAACCGCGCTAACCTGATGATTCCGGTCAATGGACAAGGGTTCACTAATCTAAACCAGATCCTACACGTGGACGGAATGTGCAATGTCTGTGGAAACTGCGCGACCTTCTGCCCGTATTCCAGTGAACCGTACAAAGTTAAATTCACTTTATTTTGGAATGAAAAAGACTTTCAGGAAAGTCCCAACTCCGGCTTCCTTATCTTGGGGGATGGAGCCGAGCAGGTAGTCCTGCTTCGCTTTGCTGGGGAAATAATCAAGGTTAAGTTTGATGAATCAGGTCAAACGGATGTGCCGATCGATGACTCGATCAAAGCTTTTGTTTGGACAATCATAAATCAATATGGTTATCTGTATAAAAACTAAAATAATGCACATAGATAGAGAGGTCCACGAAATTCACTGGCCTCTCTTTTCTCTTATGTCTTTATGTCGAATGAATAGTCACTATATTTAATTTTTAGGTAGAAACGATATTTTTGTTAAATATTGGAGTTGACTGCAGATATTGAGTAAATATTCTTGTTTTGATAAGTTTCCTTATCAAAATGATAAACGGATTATAATTATGTTTAATGCTATTTGTATTTTAAATTTATGTTAGAAAGATTTGAAATAGTCAAAATTGTAACCTAGTCCTTATCGTTTTGATAAAGATATAAGTAGTATACTAGCAAAAACCCTTATTCTAGGCTTGCTTAGCGCTTTATAGCGGATTGGCACGATTTTTGCTATATATTTGTCTATCCAATATAAATATAACTTTCTCTAAGTGATACTAATCGAGGAGGTGACTAAGAGCTAACGGTAGATCTTTGCGTGCAAAATAAGGAGGAAAGTAAATGGCTAATACTAAACCAAAAATCGCTCCAGTTGACGAGATGATGCCTGCCGGAAAACTTTTTGTATTTGGATTACAACACGTGTTAGCGATGTATGCAGGAGCGGTCGCAGTTCCTTTGATAATCGCCGCTGCCGCTGGTTTATCTAAAACACAAACTGCTTTTTTGATTAATGCTGACTTATTTACGTGCGGTCTTGCCACCCTTCTCCAAACCTTAGGAATTTGGAAAATCGGAATCAAAATTCCGGTAATCCAAGGGGTCACTTTCGCCGCTGTTACGCCCATGGTTATCATGGCTAAGACTGGTGGAATGCCGTTAATTTTTGGATCCGTGATTGTAGCCGGTCTTTTTACGTTTCTAATGGCACCGTACTTTAGTAAGCTGATCCGCTTTTTCCCGCCGATTGTTACCGGTAGTATTATTACAATCATCGGTGTTTCTCTCCTGCCAGTGGGTGTGGGCTGGGCTGCGGGCGGAGTTGGGAACAAGAATTATGGATCGGGAACGTATATTGCAGTTGCGGCTATTGTGTTGGTAGCTATTCTTTTGATCAATAAATATTTCAAAGGTTTCGTTGCCCACATTGCAGTGCTGCTTGGTTTAATCGTCGGTCTAATAATCGCTATACCCTTAGGGCTAGTGAACTTCTCGGGAGTATCAGCAGCTCCGTGGGTAGGGATTGATTACCCCTTGGCTTTCGGTATGCCTACCTTTGATCTGGGCGCGATTCTGGCCATGATGCTGGTCATGTTGGTCGTTATGGTTGAGTCGACAGGAGATTTCCTGGCCATCGGTGTGATGGTCGGCAAGAAGATCGGGGAAAAAGAACTTACTGCAGGGTTACGAGCGGATGGCTTGGCTACGGCGATCGGTGGCATTTTTAATGCTTTCCCTTACACGGCCTTTGCCCAGAATGTGGGTCTAGTGGGTTTAACGGGTGTTAAAAGTCGTTTCGTCGTGGCGATGTCCGGCGCGATCCTAGTCGTAATGGGCCTCATCCCTAAATTAGCCACAATCATTGCCTCCTTGCCCAACGCAGTTCTCGGTGGTGCCGGGATCGCAATGTTTGGAATCGTGGCGGCGAGTGGAATTAAGACTCTCGCTAAAGTTGATTTCGAGAAAAACACGAACAATATTTTCATTGTTGCTATCAGCATAGGAATTGGCTTGATTCCCTTAGTGGCACCTGACTTCTTTAAGCTATTTCCTAATTGGAGTCAGACCATCTTGCATAGTGGAATTACCTTAGGTTCAATTACAGCAATTATCCTTAATGCTTTCTTTAATGGAAGCAAAGGAGCAGGCGATTTAGAGGATCTTAAAGATAATGCCGGAATGATCAGCTGAGAAGTTAGAGGGTGGGAAAGTGTATCCTTTCCCCCCTTTATCTTTAGTTGAACGAGTTCACTTGATGCTAATATGTATGGTAGGGGCAATCCATGAATTGCCCCTACAGGGTACCCTTCTACTTATGAAAAAAGTACATCGAAGGGGTTTTTAGGAAATGTCAGTAGATTTATCCGTAGATTATTGCGGAATTAAACTTGAAAACCCCTTTATTCTGGCCCCTTCTCCTAGCACAGATCATCTCGAGCTTTTGATACAAGCCTTTGAGGCCGGTTGGGCTGGGGCAGTATTAAAGACTGTCGCGGTAGATTCCAGTATAGTAAGTCGGGTTTTTCCCTTGGTCAGGCGTATTGAACAAGAGTCCGCATTTATAGGCCTTCAAAACATAGATCTCGTTTCCGAACATTCGGTAGAAGTTATCGAACAAAACGTGCGTACCCTTAAAAAACGTTTCCCGAATAAAGTTGTGATCCCAAGTATTATGGCCAGTACGAAGGAAGATTGGCAGTCGCTGGCGAAACGGTTTGTTGATGCAGGTGCAGACATCATAGAATGTAGTATCTGGTGCCCGCATGGAGCTGAGTGGGGTTTATGTACCATGGTTCAAGAGCCCGTTGGGACGGAACAAATCGCACGTTGGGTGAAAGAAGCAGCCGGAGACGTTCCCGTTGTCATCAAATTATCCGCCCAGGATTCCGATATTATTGCTACGGCGATAGCGGTAGAACGCAGCGGTGCGGACGGAGTGTGTGCGATAAATACGATAAAAAGCATTACTGGCGTTAACTTGACGACCTTAATTCCCTATCCCAACGTAGCCGGGTTATCAACCTATGGAGGCCTTTCTGGACCGGCCTTGAAACCGATTGCTTTGCGATGTACTGCAGAGATAGCGCAGAAAGTGGACCTGGATATTGCAGCGAGTGGCGGAATTACCACTTGGCAGGATGGTGCTGAATTCCTGCTGCTGGGGGCCAACACCTTGCAAATTTGTACCGCCGTTTTGCGTTTTGGCATAGGGATCATCGGAGAGCTTAAATCAGGCTTGGGAGGCTGGATGGAAGAAAAGGGAATGCATAGTCTGACGGATGTTATTGGACGGTCACTCCCTTATTTAGTCGAACATTCCCAGCTTCCACGGGGCATACAATTTATCTCGAATATTCGGGCAGAAGTCTGTAAGGGCTGTGGAAATTGTTATACCGCATGTCAATCCGGTGGGCATCAGGCGATCTCTTTGGTAGAAGGGCTTCCACAGGTTATCATGAGTAAATGTATAGGATGTGGAATTTGCCGAGCGATGTGTTCCTCTGGGGCTATTAGTTTGGTTCGACCTACTAAAGATTTGAATATAATTTGAAGAATCATTAGTTCACTGAAAGGGAATGAGAATGGATGCTTCTAATTGGAAATGGGATGCTGTTGACCCTAGGTAAAAGTAATCAGGTACTGCCAAAGGGTGGCGTTCTGATTAAAGACAGCAAGATAATTGAAATCGGTTTAACTCAAGATTTGCAGACCCGATTTCCAGACGCTGAGTTTATCGATGCTCATGGAAAGTTAATCATGCCGGGGATGATCAATACCCATATGCATCTCTACAGCACCTTCGCTCGGGGAATGGATTCTAAAAGTAAACCTCCAAAAAGCTTTGGGGATATCCTAGAAGGACTTTGGTGGAAGCTCGATAAATTATTGTCGCTTAAAGACGTTTATTATAGCGCGCTGACCCCTTTAATTGAGTGCATCAAAACTGGGACAACGACGCTTATTGACCATCATGCTAGCCCAATGGCTATCACGGGAAGTTTGTCCACTCTTGCCAAGGCGGCCAAAGAAATGGGAGTTCGGGCCGCTTTTTGTTACGAGGTTTCAGATCGAGATGGCGATAAGGTTGCCCAGGAGGGTATTCAAGAAAATGTCAACTTTATTGCCGCGTGTCAGGCTAACCCTGATCCCATGGTTGCGGGAATGTTTGGGCTCCATGCTTCGTTAACCTTATCTGATCAAACTTTGGCTGCATGTAGTGAGGCAGCTAAGAGTCTTGGAGCAGGTTTTCATGTTCATGTTGCCGAAGGAGTTGAAGATTTAGAAGACAGTCTCGCCAAATACGGTCTGCGAGTGGTTGAACGTCTCAATAAATTTGATATTTTAGGACCGAAGACTATCGCAGTGCATTGTGTGCATATCGATGATCATGAAATTGATTTACTAAAAGCCTCTCACACTCAAGTAGTGCATAACCCGGAATCGAATATGGGGAACGCAGTCGGGGTGACACCAGTCCTAAAAATGCTAAGCCGTGGGGTTAAAGTTGGACTTGGAACAGATGGGTATACGTGTGATATGTTTGAGAGTGCTAAGGTTGCGAACGTTCTTCATAAACATGCGGCAGCCGATCCAAGTGTGGCTTGGGGTGAAGTTCCACAAATGCTTTACACTAATAACCCTCAAATTGCGTCGGATTTATTTGGCGGGTCCTTTGGAGAATTGGTTGAAGGGGCCTGGGCAGATGTTATCATTGTGGATTATTTGCCGCCAACCCCAATCACTTCGAACAATTGGAGCGGACATTTTCTCTTTGGCTTAGCGGGGCGGGCAGTCGAAACGACAGTCATCAATGGACGGGTGTGCATGCTCGATAGAAAGCTCATAAATATTGATGAAGCAGCCATCGGTGCTCGGTCGAGAGAATTGGCACAGGAACTCTGGAATAGAATTTGAGGTGATCTTGATGAAGAATGTGTTAGGACTCCGCTGTATTGATTGTGGAAAGGAAGTCCCTGCTGAAGTGGGGACGTATACCTGTCCTGCGTGTGGCAAAAAGGGCGGCATTATGGATGTTGTTTACGATTACCAAGAAATCAATCGACTAACGTCTCGGGAGCAACTAAGCCAGTCTAAAGACAATTCAATCTTTCGTTATCTGCCCTTTCTACCGATTCGCCCAAAGTCTGCCCGCCCCCATCTCAGAGTGGGCTGGAGTCCTCTTTATAAACCACAGGGGTTGGGTAAGAGTTTAGGTATGAGCAACCTGTATGTCAAAGATGACGGACAGAATCCCACTGCTTCCTTGAAAGATCGGGCTTCGATCATTGCAGTTATTAAGGCAGTGGAGGAAAAGGCTCCGACGGTAGCCGCTTCTTCAACGGGTAATGCTGCTTCATCCTTGGCTGGAAGCGCTGCAGCCATGGGTCTAAAGAGCGTTATCTTTGTACCCAGCCGTGCGCCTCAAGGAAAGATCGCTCAATTACTGATCTTTGGAGCCACGGTGATTAGTGTTCAAGGGTCTTATGAAGACACCTTCCGACTTTCGGCAGAGGCGATTGAGCGCTTTGGTTGGTACAATCGAAATGCGGCCATTAATCCTTACTTAGTCGAAGGAAAGAAGACTGTTGCTTTGGAGATCGCTGAGCAATTGAACTGGGAAGTGCCTGATTGGGTAATTCTTTCCGTCGGGGACGGGTGCACTATAGCAGGGGTTTGGAAAGGTTTTAAGGATCTTTACAATGCTGGGTGGATCGAACGCTTGCCTAAAATTGCCGGAGTTCAGTCTACAGGTTGTTGCCCTCTCGTTGATGCTTTCTTGGAAGATCGCCCTTGGCTTCCTAAGGAAGAGAACACAATTGCTGATAGTATTGCAGTTGGTGTGCCGCGCAATCCAGATAAGGCCTTAAATGCCGTTCGTGAATCGGGTGGCACGATGATTGCTGTATCTGATGAAGCTATTTTGGAGGCGATGCGCGAACTGGGCAGAACCAGTGGCATTTTTGGAGAACCGGCTGGTGTGACAGGCACGGCTGGGCTTAAAGTTCTGGTAGAAAAAGGGGTTATCGGAGCCGACGAAAAAGTGGTTTCTATTGTCACCGGTAATGGGTTAAAGGATGTCCAGAATGCTATTAAAGCCGTGGGTGAGCCCATCAAAGTCGAACCTTCGCTCGAAAAACTAATGCGGTGCGCGAAGTTCGAGGCATGATGAACGAGGGGTAAGGCAGGATACGAGGCACTATGCACGATCTGTGCCTTCGGCGAACCTCCCACCGGAAGCTTGCGTCACCGAAGTCTCGATGTTCAACTTTAGTTGAACGAGTTCATTTTCTTAGTTTTTACTTGATGCGAAAAAGTACTTAAAATGAAGCATAACATTCGAGCCTCGAGCCTCGAGCCTCGAACATCGTGCTTCGATAAAAGGGGGTAGTTAGAATGAGAAACTTAATTGATTTAACCATTAATGAAGAGCAGCTTAAAATGACGGTGCAGAGTGTTCAAGAAAAAAACGTCGTTATCCCTACCCTGGCTCAGATGAAGGACCCAAATAAGATACCTGCAACAGTAAAAGAGAAGTTAAAGAAGACTGGTTTATGGGACGTTGACCCCATTAACTTGTTTAGAATTTCTTGGAAAAACCAACCGGTTAAAGAAGGCGGCTTATACAATACGTTACCAAACTATGTTGAAATCCCTTCTGCAATTTCAGGGGTGAAAGCAAGAATTATCGCTATGGCAGGAAAGTATTTCCCGACAGGAGCTCACAAAGTTGGAGCGAGTTTTGCTTGTTTAGTACCTCGTTTAGTGACTGGGCAATTCGATCCAAAATATCATGAAGCAGTTTGGCCTTCAACTGGGAACTACTGCCGTGGCGGAGCCTATAATTCTGCCTTATTAGGGTGTAAGTCGATTGCAATTTTACCGGAGAATATGAGTAAAGAGCGTTTTGAATGGCTGAATAAAGTCGCCGGTGAAGTGATCGCCACGCCTGGCTGTGAAAGTAATGTCAAAGAAATTTATGATAAAACCTGGGAACTCCGAAGAACCCGAGATAATGTTGTGATCTTTAATCAATT
>LOEW01000123.1 GCA_001516045.1 Desulfosporosinus sp. BRH_c37 | reverse complement strand
AAATGATACTTCGTGGCGAAGGAACGAGCTTATCGCCACACTGCAACTCATTACGTATACTCCTGCAGTGTGGATTGGCTAGATGCCGTGATGGCGAGAAGTGGCCCTCCAGACGAAGACACTGTCTTCGCACGTATTAACCTACCTCAAAGTATATAAAAGTTAGTTTATAGTTTCTAACTAGTACATGCAGAACTAAGTTTGGTATTTACCAGACTTAGTTCTTTCTCTTGAATTCACTACTGATTTATGATATCCTAAAGACATATGCTTTTATATTGGTGAAAGAAAGGAACTCAACCCAACTATGGAAACTCGAAATTTAAGAAACATTGCAATTATCGCTCACGTTGATCATGGGAAGACGACGCTTGTGGATGCCATGTTAAAACAGAGTGGAACCTTCAGAGCTAACCAACAAGTTATAGAACGCGTCATGGATTCCAATGATTTAGAACGTGAACGTGGTATTACCATCTTATCCAAAAATACATCTGTTCACTGGCGGGAAACAAAGATCAACATTATTGATACGCCAGGACATGCCGACTTCGGTGGTGAGGTTGAGCGTGTCTTACAAATGGTCAATGGGGTTCTGCTCATTGTTGATTCTTTTGAAGGCCCCATGCCACAAACTCGTTTTGTTTTAAGAAAAGCTTTAGAGCTTAAGCTTGTGCCTATTGTTGTCATCAATAAGATTGACCGCCCGGATGCTCGACCAGATGAAGTGGTCGATGAAGTACTGGACCTTTTTATTGAGCTTGGTGCAGAAGACCATCAGTTGGATTTCCCAGTTGTCTTTGCCTCTGCGCGTGCAGGAACTGCAGGACTCGCTCACAATGCTCTGGAAGACACTTTAACGCCATTATTTTCCGTTATCTTAGAACACATACCAGCTCCAGTTGTTGATCTAGATGCTCCATTCCAGATGCTTGTCACCACTCTGGACTATGATGATTATGTTGGAAAAATTGTCGTCGGTCGGATTGTGCGCGGAACCATCCATCAAAATGAAAGTGTCATCTTAATCAAACGGGATGAGAGTTTCGAACGAGTTAAAGTTGGTAAAGTAATGATCTTTGAAGGACTTAAACGACAAGATGTTCCCGAAGCATCTGCCGGTGAAATCGTCGCGCTAACCGGGCTAACCAGTGCGAATATTGGCGAAACGGTGGCCTGTGCTATAGCTCCTGAAGCCTTACCCACCATTGAAGTCGATGAGCCTACATTGTCCATGAACTTTATGGTTAATAACAGTCCTTTCGCGGGGCGAGAAGGACATTTCGTCACCTCGCGAAAAATACGAGAACGTCTCTGGAAAGAAGTCGAGACCAATGTAAGTCTTAGAGTCGAAGAAACGGACTCTGCCGATTGTTTTCAGGTATCCGGTAGAGGAGAACTTCACCTCTCGATCTTGATTGAAAATATGCGTCGGGAAGGGTATGAACTACAAGTATCTAAACCCGAAGTTATCTATAAGATGATCGATGGTGTCAAATGCGAACCGATCGAGTTTCTAATCTGTGACCTTCACGAAAGCGCTCTAGGATCGATAATGGAGCTGCTCGGCAAGCGTAAAGCGGAAATGGCCAATATGACAAACCTTTCGGCTACTCAACTCCGACTTGAATTTAGAATTCCAGCCCGCGGACTGATTGGCTTCCGAGGAGACTTCTTATCTGAAACACGGGGCGAAGGTATGATGAGCCATGTGTTCTTGGGTTATGAACCGTATAAAGGAGATATCCCTGGCCGAAATCGGGGTGCCCTGATTGCTTTTGAAGAGGGAGAAACAAACGCTTACGGACTTTATGCGGCTCAGGATCGAGGAGTTATGTTTGTTGATCCTGGCCTTCATGTGTATGCAGGGATGATTGTTGGAGAGAATAAGCGTGAGCAGGATATTGAAGTGAACGTTTGTAAGAAAAAACAACTCACAAATATGCGTACCAGTTCGGCGGATGAAGCGTTGCGCCTGGATAAACCAAGAGAATTTTCCCTGGAGCAATCGTTAGAGTTTATTAATGATGATGAATTGGTGGAAATTACCCCTAAGAGCGTTCGTCTCCGCAAGAAATTCTTAGATCACCAAGCTCGCGTACGATATTCTAAGACTTTAACCGGAAAATAATAACAACTCGTTTTCTAGGACACCTTTTGTCTTTACTTGAGTATAGTAGTAAAGATGGGAGGTGCCTGTACTTATGACAATCCGTGTTACATTTAGACCGGACAATCATCAGCCTCCGGTCATTCAATCTCCCTTGCCCCGCGAAAGCGCACAGATTATCACGCCTGTGACTGAGCTGGTGGGTTTAGGACGAGCGCGTAAGAATAATCCTTCTTCCCTTGATAAAGACAAAGATAAAATCGCAGAGATCCTTGATGAATTGGAAACCTTAATTGGATTATTAACCGTTAAAAGACTCATTCGTGAACTACAAGCCTATGTGGAGATTCAAAAGCGGCGTACTCGGGAAAAACTTATTGCCGAGCCCCTAGTTCTGCATATGATATTTCGCGGGAATCCGGGTACCGGTAAAACAACTGTGGCCCGCTTGGTCGGGCGATTGTTTAAAGAGATGGGAGTTCTCCAAAAAGGGCACGTGATCGAATGTGAACGAGCAGATGTTGTCGGTGAATATATTGGACATACCGCACAAAAAACCAGGGAACAACTAAAGAGGGCGTTAGGTGGAGTTCTCTTTATTGATGAAGCCTATTCTTTAGCCCGTGGAGGCGAGAAGGATTTCGGCAAGGAGGCCATAGATGCTTTAGTCAAGGCCATGGAGGATAATAAGGACAATCTAGTGCTGATCTTAGCTGGTTATCGTCACGAAATGGAATGGTTTTTGCAATCCAATCCTGGACTTCGCTCACGCTTTCCTATACATATTGATTTTCCAGATTATTCACTCGATGAATTGTTAGCCATCGGGAATTCAATGTTTAAGTCTCGACAATATGAGCTTACTGCAGAGGGGTCGGAGGCGCTTCGTGTCCACCTGCAAAGTTTACTGAATAGCCATCCTTATGCTGGAAATGCACGGCTTGTTCGCAACCTCGTGGAAAAGACAGTGCGGAAACAGGCTGTTCGGTTATTCCAAAAGCCTAGCTCGAGTCGCGAAGAACTAATCCAAATTTTACCTGCAGATATTACCCTAGAAGATCTTTAACCTATCTTTTGGATTAACATAGATTTACGAAAAACTTGGATAAGAGGTTTTATATGGATATGGATATTTCGGGAGAATTGTCTGGGATTCGGGCAAGCCAGTTACAAGAGCTTAAAGATCTTTCTGAAATTAAGACTGAACGCTCTGAACTAATCCATCCTGAAATCCTTGGAGAGCTAATTCGTCTGACCCAACTTTGGAATCGAGAAATCGCAGTTTATCTTTCCCGTCCGGGTACTCTGCTGGCGGCAGCAGTAGGGCGTCATGCCGCTGTGACCTTACCTCCGATCAAAGGAAGATCAATCGGAAAACACCTGAGATGTATCCATACACATCCCAATGGGGACTCCAGACTCAGTCCTCTAGATCATAGCGCTCTGTTATCCCTTCAACTTGAAAGTATGGCTTCAGTTGGAGTTCGCGACGGCTTGCTGAATGGAATACAGATTGCTTATCGAACAGGGGAGAATGATTCCTTTATCGTAAATCTCAGTTCTAAAAACTGGCAATCCTTTGATTATAACGACTCGTTGTCTAGCTTTTCTAAGGGTACAACAAACATAAACGAAACTGCAGCTGGTAAGGAGCGGGCTTTCCTTATTGCGCTTTTAGAAAGTGACCAAGACGATAATGAAGATTTGACTGAACTTCGAGAGCTCGTACGGTCAGCTGGCGTAGACGTAGTTGGTCAACTGGTCCAACTACGCCGTTATGGTCAGTCCCGTAGCTATTTAGGGAGCGGAAAAATTGAAGAATTAGTTCACCGTTTGCAGGAAACTAAGGCCAATGTAGTGATTTGTGATGATGAACTAACTCCTACACAATTACGAACCTTAGAGACGGAAACTGGGCTTAAAGTTCTGGATCGTACGGGCTTAATCTTGGACATTTTTGCTCAACGTGCTCAGTCCCGCGAAGGTAAACTTCAAGTGGAATTGGCCCAACTTAAACATTTATTACCCTATTTAACTGGCCAAGGACAAGCTCTCTCTAAGTTAGGGGCCGGAGTCGGTTCGCGCGGTCCAGGCGAAACTAAATTAGAACTTGACCGCAGGCGCATGCGGGATCGCATTTCTCAACTGGAAAAGGAACTGAAGCTGGTCTTACAACATAGAGATGTGCAGCGTCGTCAAAGATCGCGAAGTGGCCTACCGACAATCGCCTTAGTAGGATATACAAACGCTGGGAAAACAACTTTTTTGAAAGTAGCCATGGAACAGGCTGGAAATCGATCTGACATACCAAGCGGTGAAAATAAATTATTTGCAACCTTAGATCCGCTTATTCGTAGTATCAAGGTAAACTCATCCCTGGAAATTCTTCTGAGCGACACGGTTGGGTTTATTCAAAAATTGCCAACTCAACTGCTGCGAGCATTTTTAGCCACGCTTGAAGAAGTACAACAAGCTGATATTTTATTACATGTAGTTGATGCGAGCCATCCGCAAGCACTCCAACACGCTGAGACTGTGAATGAGGTGCTAAAACAACTGGGATGCGAAGAAAAACCCATGCTTACTTTATTAAATAAGGTCGATAAAGTCTTGTCTGAAGACGATCTTTCTGAGCTAGTAGAGCGCCTTCCTCATCCCATCGAATTGTCCCTCACACGTGGGGACTCCTTAAAGCCGGTTTGGAATCAACTCAGCTCATTATTGACCTGATATTACGATTGGTTCAATTATTAAGGAGGAAGTTTTTTGTATTTAGATCCCAATTGGCCAGAGTTTATTCGTAAAGCAGTAGCTGATGCCGAAGAAACACTTCTGCGTCAGCTTCCCCAGATACAAAAAATCGCTACACATAACCACGAAAAGGTCTTGAGAGCCTTTCAAGCAGAACGTGTCTCCACCTATCATTTACAGGGAACGACAGGTTATGGTCTAGGTGATTCAGGCCGTGAAGTCCTCGACCGCGTGGTTGCGCGCATTCTGGGCACGCCAGCTGCACTTGTGCGGGGTCAATTTGTGTCCGGTACTCACGCTTTAGCCGCCGCCTTATTTGGTGTTTTGCGCCCTGGAGATCATGTTATATCTGTCAGCGGTCCCCCATACGATACGTTGGAAGAAGTAATCGGGATAAGGGGAAAAGGACAAGGAAGCCTGATAGATTTTGGTGTATCCTATGACGCCATTCCCCTGGATTCCCAAGGAAAACTTGAATATGCACTTTTAAGTAACTGCATAACGGATAAAACCCGAATGCTGATGGTTCAACGCTCATGCGGATATGCGTGGAGAAACTCGCTGATGATAGCTGAGCTCCAGGAACTGGTTAATTTTGTAAAAAATAACTATCCTCATCTGCTAATCTTTGTAGATAATTGCTACGGAGAACTAGTTGAAATGCTAGAACCTGGTGATATTGGAGTAGATTTGATGGCCGGTTCGCTCATTAAAAATCTGGGAGGAAGTCTTGCTCCAACCGGTGGTTATGTTGCCGGTCGCGCAGATTTGGTTAAACTCACAGCCCAGCGTTTGACTGCACCAGGAATTGGCGAGTATATGGGCGCAACCTTGGAATGGCAGCGCCTATTTTATCAGGGATTATTCTTTAGCCCCTTAACTGTCACTGAATCCATTAAAGGGTCCGTCTTTACAGCGGCATTTTGGCGCTCCTTAGGGTTTGAAGTACATCCTGAACCAGAAGCACCTAGAACAGATCTTATTCAAGCCGTAAAACTAGAATCACGAGATAAAATGATTTCTTTCTGTCAGGGCCTTCAGAAAGGCTCTCCGATAGATTCACATGTTTTACCCATACCTTCTGGAATGCCCGGTTATGAAGACGAAGTTATCATGGCAGGAGGTACATTTATACAAGGTGCAACCAGCGAATTCTCTGCGGACGGTCCACTCCGAGAACCCTATATTGTCTATCAGCAAGGCGGCATTTCAAGCACTTATGTCCAGATGGGCAACATTTTAGCAGCCCTAAACTTATGGAAACAAGGACTTTTAGACTAATTCCTGAATATTTATCTCTAAATGGTTTCGATTATGACAGCCTTCATTTCAAACATACATAAAACTGTGTTAAGATGAAAGGGAAGAAAGGGGTGAATTATGGGAGATTCAGAGTCACCGAAAAGTACAATGCGTTTTTTATTTGAACTTGTTGAAATTGTACTTATCGCTTTTGCACTTTCGTGGGTATTGCGCAGTTACGTTATTGAAGCTCGCAAAATCCCTACTGGTTCAATGCTGCCAACGATTCAACTGGAAGACCGAGTCATTGTGGATAAGTTTTTCTTCAAACACTTTGACCACATTAGTCCTGGAGATATTATAGTCTTTCATCCACCACCGAGTGCCCACGCGACAGAGGATTTTATTAAAAGGGTTGTTGGTTTGGCCGGAGATAAAGTTCAAATACGAAATCACACGACCTATGTAAACGATCAACCACTATATGAACCTTATGTAGTAGATAAATCAAAAAATGATTTCGGACCGATCGTTGTTCCTTCAGATACAGTATTTGTTATGGGGGATAATCGTAACAATAGCGCTGACTCAAGAGAGTGGGGCTTTCTGCCAGTCCAAAATATAACTGGCCGAACTCTATTTCGCTACTGGCCATTGGATCAAATTGGTGCTCTTGCCCGTTAGGTGGGAGCTTTTTTTTTCTTTAAGCATATACTGCTATCAGTTACAATTTCGTCTCCTTAAAAGATCTAGGAACATACAGAAGGCATTTATTCCAATTACTTAAGTGAGAGGGTGGGGCTTTGTGGAAGATCATAAACTAAAGGTGGTTCTTTTATTTGGCGGGCGTTCCGGGGAACATGAAGTTTCCTTAAATTCTGCCCAGTCAGTATTCAAAGCGATTGATCGAACTCGCTACAATGTAGAAACGATCGGGATTAATAAACAAGGCCAATGGTTTTGGGGTGTGCTCCCTGAAACTTTGATAAAAGAAGGGTTTCCTCCGGCAGATCAGACGCACCAGGTTACGCTGGTTATAGATCCTACAAACCCGCATTTTATGGCTACAGATGGCTATGTTCTGCCAAACAATGGCCGATTTGATATTGTTTTCCCAGTACTACATGGCCCTTATGGGGAAGATGGAACCCTTCAAGGATTACTTGAGATGGCAAATGTACCTTATGTAGGTTCTGGGGTTTTAGGATCCTCTCTAGGGATGGACAAAGATCGGATGAAGGCAGTCTTCCTTGAGAAGGCGCTACCCCAAGCACGCTATTTAACCTTCCTGCGTTCAGATTTAACAAGTGGACGGGAAACCTGCCTTAACGAAATTGAAGCAAAGATAGGTTATCCTTGCTTTGTAAAACCAGCCAATTTAGGTTCTAGTGTGGGTATATCTAAAGCGCACCACCGTGAAGAGTTATTGGAAGCTCTGAATGTTGCAACTATATTTGACCGTAAAATTGTTGTAGAAGAAAATATTAACGCCAAAGAAATTGAAGTCGCTGTGCTGGGAAATGATACTCCAAAAGCCTCAATTCCCGGAGAAGTAAAACCAGCACATGAGTTTTACACTTACGAAGCAAAGTATTCTAATATTGGTTCTAGCTTGTTAATTCCAGCTCCTCTTGATGAATCCATAATTGTGCGCCTTAAGGAAATGGCTATTGAAGCTTTCCGTGCCGTAGAAGCCAGTGGGCTGAGTCGGGTTGATTTCTTTGTAACAACAGAAAATGAGATCTTCCTTAACGAAATTAATACCTTGCCGGGATTTACAGAAATCTCAATGTACCCAAAGCTTTGGGAGGCGTCAGGGATTCCTTATTCTGAACTGATCGACAATTTAATTTCTTTAGGGTTGGAACGTTTTCAGGATAGACAAAACTGTAAAATTTCTCGTGATTAATTTGCAGAGACAGTGAATAAAAAAGAGGAGCAGATGGTAAATCCATCTGCTCCTCTTTTTTATACTTAAAATCAATAATTATTGCGTTAATGTAACTTTCTTGTGCATACCTATGTGTATGGGCTTTTATTTTATTCACTGAAGGGTTCGAAAGACACCAACAACTTTCCCTAAAATCGAAACATCCTGGGAATAAATCGGTTCCATGGATGGGTTTTCAGGCTGAAGTCGAATCAGAGTCCTTTCTTTATAAAAACGTTTAACCGTCGCTTCATCTCCAATTAGCGCAACGACAATTTCACCGTTTCGAGCCTCATTTTGTTGACGGACAATTATAAAATCTCCATCTAAAATTCCGGCACCTATCATACTTTCTCCCAGAACTTTAAGCATAAAAACGTTATCTTGGCGAACAAGATCAGCAGGAAGGGGAAAGGTGCCTTCAAGGTTTTCCACTGCTAATATAGGTTGCCCAGCGGTGACACGTCCTATAACAGGTATGTGAACGACCTTTTTTGCCTCGAGTATGTCACTTGAACTATCCAAAATCTCGATCGCACGAGGTTTTGTGGGGTCACGTCGAATATATCCTTTTTCCTCTAACGTCTGCAGATGGCCATGCACTGTTGAGCTAGATAGTAACCCTACAGCTTCGCCAATTTCTCGTACGGCAGGAGGATATCCCTTTTTACGAATTTCAAGTTTTATGAATTCTAAAATTTTTGTTTGACGCTGTGATAAATCCGGGTACATAGTCTAACACCCCCATCTTTTTCATTAATATTTTACCATTCATCGAACCAAAGTGCAAACAAATGTTCGTTAATTATTAAGAACTGATGAAAGAAAGTGGGGTGGATACTATTAAACTTCCATCAATGTTGAAACGAGTAGTGGCTCAGTTGAGTATCCTTATTATTGTGGCTTTAGTAGCTTGGCAGGAACTTCACCGTCCACCCACTATTCTATCGGATGTCTATCCGTATTTAACCTCTCTCCCGCCAGCATTAGTGAAACAGTGTATAAAAGAAAATCAAACATTTCCAACAATTGTCTTGGAGGAATTATTGGCGATCAGCTCGACACTTCCTGAAAGAGAAGCTCTACCGCTAATTGATCAGCTTAAGAACAATGTTCCTTTTTCAAAGCTGAACTGGGGATTAATCCCGAGAAATACGCAAAAAATAGTTCAAAGGCATCGTGAAATTCTCAATAAATATACTTATTACCATCCCAACAAGTATAAATTTCCTGTTATTGGATCTACGTGGTATGAAGATAGTTTTGGAGCGGATCGTGAAGGGGGAAAACGCAAGCATGAAGGGACCGACCTTTTTGGAAAAGAAGGAACTCCCATTGTCAGTATCTGTGGAGGGAAAGTTGAGCAATTAGGGTGGAACCGGTTAGGTGGAGAACGTGTCGGTATACGCGGTGATGAAGGAAATTATTATTATTACGCTCACCTTCAATATCTTTCTACATCGCTCGTAAAAGGGAAACGGGTTCAAGCAGGGGAACACTTGGGTACTATGGGGCATACAGGAGATGCTTTAACAACACCCGATCATCTTCATTTTGGAATTGAAATACCGAACGGGCAATGGATCAACCCCTATCCATTTTTGGAGGTTTGGCAGGATTGTCAAGAAGAAGGGAGCTCTTAAGCAGAATGTTTTCTTGCCTATGGTGTAACTATGACTTGCCCCTTGCTCTATGATTCGTTATAATGACATTGTTTGTACTAATGTACATAATGTTTGGCACATAAAGAGGGGTTATTCATTGAAACATTCTCGGCAGCGTTTTTCTACATCGAAATTATCCATTCTGATTCTAATTATTATTGTTGGTGTTTTGTCATATATCGGATTTCACTATATAAATCCGACTATAGCTAAAGGACTTATTATTGGGTCAGGAGAGATTAACCCTAAATCCCTTAGTGCAAAGATATCTATCTCGACGAAGGATCTCTCAACTAAAGACGAAAGTTACGTCCTTATCGACCCACAAACTACTCAGCCTTTGAAATCATATAACGCTGAATTAAAACGAGCACCCGCAAGCACGACAAAACTTCTCACTGGACTTATTGTGATGAAAACTCTGCAAGAAACAGATATTGTACGTGTTGGCACTGAAGTAAATATCGAGGGGTCACAGCTTGGTCTCAACCCAGGAGATCAAATATCGGTTCATGAACTCTTAACTGCACTTTATGTTCACAGTTCTAATGATGCTGCTGCAGCCCTGGCAGTAAAAATCAGTGGTTCAATCCCAGCCTTCGCGGAAGAAATGAACAAATATGCAGCCTCTCTTGGATGTAAAGATAGCCATTTTATGAACCCACATGGAATGCCGGACCCTGATCACTATACGACCGCGAATGACCTAGGTGAAATAGCCAGTCAATTCCTCAAGAATGAAGTACTTATGAAATTTGTCAAAGAACCCAGTGCCCATATTCAATGGAAAGACGCGCGAGGTATGGTTCGTTATGCCGATGTGCAGAATACTAACAGTCTCCTAGGGATCTATCCAGGAGACAAAGGTCTGAAAACAGGTACTACTTCAGAGGCAGCGCAGTGCCTGGTGTCCTATGTCACAAGGTCAGATGGTGAGTTATTGCTCGTTTTATTGGGGAGCAAGAATCGCTACAGCGATACTATCAAGTTACTGGATGAAGGATGGGCAGATCAGCGGTCGAAAGCAGCACTTCGAGAGCTTGCTAAAGACCCAAAATCACTAATTTTGAGTCCTGGAATATTTTAACTATGATTAAAATGGAGGGTCGTAGAATTTGAAAAATCTTGGCGAAGCCTGCGTATTAGAAGATCGACCATGTACTGAATGCGGTGAATGTGATTTGTGTGATCTAGATCCGAGCAAAGAATGCGATAATTGCTGTCAATGTATTGAATTTCCAGATGGGGATTTCGCTGAGATTGAGATTGACGATATATTATTGAATACAGATAAACCAAATCCGGCGTCCCGCCATAAAGGGAAGGGTAATAAATATAAGGTAAAGGATAATGGAAGAATCTGAGGCTCATTAATAATACAGTAGTACATAAGGTGATCGATACACAGATTTTCTCACTTTTTGAAGAATTTTAATAACACAAAGGGAGATGCTAAAGGCGCTGATTACAAGGACTAGATTTTAGCTTTAAAAAACAACCACTGGTTCAACTGGTGGTTGTTATTATGTCATAGTAGACCTATTATGCGCAGTAAACGCCCTGAATGGGTTTGTTTTATTGCATTAAAAGAAAGGCCTCGATAGTCGAAGCACTTTTTGAAAGAGCAGATCGTTTTTACTTTGACCGAACATTTAGTATTACGTCATTGTCGGATATAATAATCCAAATATTCGCTATATGTGTATCTTTATTTGCAGAGAATCTTGTAACTGCCATTTCATCGGTAATGGCCCAACCGTCTTTAATTAAAATATCCCTATAAGCCACGTATACCGGGGTATCTTTTGTATTGTTTATAAGGTATTTTGCCTCACCAAAGGGCTCTTCTAGCGTGGCGGGAGTATATTCGGTTGCTTGTATCCAATGGTAAGACGGAAGATATGTGAATTCCTTAGTGTAAGCAGTAGCAACCTTAGTAGTCTCGGTAGTTTTTTTACCATCAAATATTGAAAAAAGTTTCATGAAATCACACCTCAAATATTATTATCCAGCACAGAGAATTTTATCATTTTGAGGGGATATGTCAAACCCTCATTACACATTTATTATGGGATATGCTTCTTCTTCCGCAAAAGATTACGCAACAAAATATAACAGAACTTTTGAAGTTATCAGCACAACCCCCGATTTTAGCGGAATGACCGGAATGAAAACTACTCAATCCATATTTCGAGATGTGCACCATGATATATCAAAGCCTCACGTTCCTAATAAGGTCGTGAGGCTTTCTACATAATATGCGAAACTAAATATTACCGCACTGTAAAGTGCATAGTAATATTGGCTTTTAAAGGTATTCCAGTGGAGGATTTCACTCCGGTCGTTACATTTAGGTTATACTCGCTACCAGAAGAGTAGTTCGCACTTGGGGTAAGGATTAGCGATTTGCCGTCAGCTGAATAACTAAAGCTTTGCTCAAGTTTAGTCCCATTTGCGGCTGTGACATAAACTGTAGAACTGTTCACCGTGCTGCGATCAATTACCTGTTTGAAATGAATGGTCCAGCTTTTATTGACTGGTTCATTGATAAAGCCATTTAGCCAATCACCTGAGGGGGTGATGGCGTTGCTTGAGGATGTGCTTCTAAAGAGCCTGTCATTATAGATGGGCAACATGCCGATCAGGAATCCCGAACCATTCGAAGTAATCATGCCGAGAGATCCAGAAGTAAAGCGTGGCTCTGCCTTCCATGTAGCACCATCCGTAGAACTGAGGATCGTACCGGCATCTCCGATCGCTACGAAACTACCATTTCCATAGCTGATTCCCGCTAGCGTACGGTTCGTCCCTGACTGGCGCTTAGTCCAGTTGATTCCGTCCAATGAGCTTAGGATGACACCTGAATTGCACACTCCGATTACCTTACCATTTCCCACAGTCAAGTCTGAGATCCGACTAAAATAGTCGGTGCTACTTAAACCCGAATTAGCCTTTGACCAGTTTTCCCCATCTGTTGAATAGAGGATGGTACTGCCTCCCGCTGCAATATAGAGCCCATTGCCATAAATCACATTCGTGAGAGAATCGGTCACCCCAGAGGCAGTCTGGGTCCATATAGCTCCATCCACAGAGTAGCGAATCTCACCATTAGAACCGACAAGCACAAACTTGCCATCTCCATAGCTAATGTCCGCGGGCGAGAAATCATCGGAAATGATGTCCAAGAGCGAGTGCTGATCAATCGCTGCAGTTGTTGCTTGCTGCCATGCGACACCATCAGTGGAAATTTTGACAACTAAGCGGTATGCGCTATTAATACCAATGCCGATATATTTGCCATTCCCATAGCAAATCTTACGAATATCTTCTGCCTCATTCTTCTTTCTCCAAGCAACTCCATCAGTTGAGCTCATAAAGCCATGTCCTACTGCGACATACTCATTATTCAAAAACTGAAGTTCATCAACATAGTCGATAGTTAGCGTGGATTTTAGGCTTTTTTCGGTCCAATTTACTCCATACTTTGAGAAGGCTACTGTGTTTCTACCTGACGTAGCCACAAAACCCGAGTTGCCAAAATACACCTGGTTATATCGGTTGCCCGACTGGGAAGTACTACTCTGTGCGCTCCAGCTGACCCCATCAGTGGAGCTTAAGACCTGGCTACCACCCACCACGACATATTTACCGTTTCCATAGCTGATGGAGGTCAGGGTATTACTATAGCCTGTGAGGCCTGAATCGTGCTTCACCCAAGTTTCACCATCGCTAGAGGTCAATATAGTACCGTAATTTCCGACAATGACATACTGTCCACCGGCATAGATAACATCAGTTAGGTTTATATAATTGTTCCCTAGGTTTAGGGTTTGGTTACTCCAGATTTCCCCATCACTAGAGCTTAGAACCAAACCATTGGAACCAACCACAATATATTTTCCTTGCCCATAGGTAATTGCATTTAGGTTATAATAAGTTGTTTTCAGTAGCCCCGTGGTCAAAGTCCGCCAATTTTTCCCATCAGTGGACTGCTGGATACTGCCACTATTTCCATTATTGACCGCATAATACTTGCCATTGGCATAGAGTAAATCATTATTGTCACGGTTATTGCTACTGCTTTCTAATTGCCACATTTTCCCATCTAAAGAGCTTGCATAGCAGTTCGTCCCGATCCCGACATACTTTTTCTCCGAGTCGTTATACACTATCTGGGAGAGAGTACCCTCCACAGCGTAGAGATCATTCGCCACAGTATTATTAGTCCAGGTGCTTCTACCCGAGGACCAATTTATACCATCATTACTGGTTTGGACATTACCATATTGCCCCCAGGCAATATAGTTACCTTGGTTGGCCATTACACCACTCACTGTAGTATAGATATTTCCATTCACATATTCGTCATCCATCGTAAATGTCATACTGTTTGCTGCTGCCCACACGTTTAGCGGGATGACCATCGTTAAAAACATATAAATTATCAGAATTTGAGCGATCTTAGTTTTCAATTCTTCCCCTCCTCTTCTTTTTAAACACTCAGAAACAATCCGTTAAGCGTCACCTCCTGATTTATCTATTGGTATTAATCCTTAAAATGCCCTCTAATTAGCATGCAAACTGTCAAACCCGTAGTCTAGCATCTTAACCGTCTCTTGCTCGCGGTTTTCAATGGACTCAGCTCCCATTACAACAGCAATCAATTTTGCTTCCTGTCTCTGAGCGGTCGCGCATAGGCAATAGCCAGCCCCTATTGTATGACCAGTTTTAAGTCCATTGCAACCGCGGTACAGGGGGATCAGGGTGTTTGTATTCCTCAAGACCGTGCTTATTTTTTCCCCGTTGACCTGGCGACTAATCGTGGTCTCCATCTGCGAGCTTACCCTTAGTATGTCGGGAAAATGCTCTACTAAGTGCCGGGCGAGTAGTGACAAATCATAAGCAGAGCTAAAATGTTGTGGACTGTCAAAACCAGGAATATTTGTATAGTGAGTATCCTTCATGCCCAGATCGGCGGCGGTCCTATTCATTAACTCGACAAAGTTTGCTTCAGTGCCAGCCAAATGTTCTCCCATGGCTAGGGCAGCATCACCGCCGGAGGGAAGAGCAATACAGTACAAGAGGCTCTCAACATCAAGAACCTCGGTTTCTTTGAGACCCACCTTGGAACCATCAATAGCTGCTGCTCGGCGACTTACCTGCACAGGTTCTGTCCAGTACAGCTTACCCTGAGCGACTCGATCATATATTAGATAAATAGTCATTAGTTTGGTCAGGCTACCCGGCGAACTATGCTCGTGTTCTCTTTGTCCAAATAATAACTGCCCACTAGAACTATCCATGAGCGCAGCATTGTGGGCCTCTATCTCCAGCGGTGGTCGAGTCAGAGTCAGAATCAGTAGCATTACTATCCCAGCGATAGCCACAATCGCACCTGCCATTAGAACACGGCTCTTAACCTTCATATAATCCTTCCTCCATATTCGTGCCTCTAAAATTGAGAGTATCTCTTCTAACCGAGCGTATTGTTAAGCTACTCGAACAGTACGCTCTACTATTAACCGCCTTTAATTATATATTTTGCCAGCGGATGAAGCGTCCGGTTAGATTGCTCCAGAGCATCCTGGACCTCAGCTTTGCTTTGTATATAGCTTGCTTGGTCGATCTCCCGATCGTTGTACATTTGCTGCAAACTCCAGTCGGCTTTGCGATAACCCTGCTGATCATGGGGTTTAAGTTCCATGAAAATTCGCGAGTAGCGGTAAACCTCAGGCAAATCATGGCGCCTGTAAGCAAGGTTGATAAGTTCTTCTACATAGCGGGGCTCGAAGGGGTCCAGACGTCGGGCCTGCTCCAGAAAGGTAATTGTATCTATACCCTGATTATTAAGCAGGGTAGCCTGGGCCAAAGCAAGGTAAACCTCTGCATCACCTGGTCGGTAGAGGACGCTGTCATGGAGCAGTGTGCTTCCCTCCAGACCACTGCCCCTACGTATTGCGTCCGAACCTTGGCTAAAAAGAAGCTCTCCGTTCCATACATAGCTAGCAACTCCAATTATGATGATCAGTACTGTAGTCAGCAGTAGCTTTGGTAAGTAATAACTTAGTTTTCCGGTCTGAGTCATTTGCTTACCTAATTTGTTAGGCTGTGGCTGACTACCAAGAATAACTGCAATAATCAGTAGCAGCCCAGTAAAACTGAATCCAATGTCCATTAGGCTGTGTAGGAATATAAAGCCCAGCGCGATTCCGGGTAACAGTTCAATAGAATCCCCCGTGGCTCGGAAGATGCGCACCTCACGTACATAGTAAATCAGCATGGCTAGGAGCAAGCCCAACAGTGCAAATAGGCCGGCATCCAGGGCCATTTGTAAAAATCCGTTATGCAGGTAACGAACCGTATACGGTGCAGTCTGATATTTAAACTGCAGGCTGCTCCAGCTCCCAGGTCCGATCCCTAACCCAGGATGCTTCAACAATATTGTCCCAGCATCCTGCATTGAAATAATCCTCTCTATGAATGTCCCAACCCTAGATAGGATTATTGCCCTCTGATCGGTGACCAGCAGGCCTATTCCTCCCAGTACCATGAGAGCGGGTGGCACTGTCAGAGCAAAGCGAACTAGCGACTTATTGACTTGTGGAACCGCTTTCCAACGCCAGAGTAGGAACAGCAAACCGAATGAAAAAACCAGAACTAGGAATGCAAGTACTGGTTGCTTAAAAGAGATCAATATTGCTATAAGGAAGCCAAAAAATGCTGCAGCAATTACCTGCAGCAGAGTTTCCCACCATCCCCCCTGACCTTGTTGTGCCTGCAGGAATACCCAACCCCAAACAAATACTAAAAAAACGATAATTCCTCCGCGCGAATATGTTAAAAAAAGTGTCAGAAGGAAGAGGTAACCATAAAAATAATAGCCCCGTTTTTGCGTGATGCTCTGGGTATGGTGAGCCAGATAGAGCGATAAGAAATAGGCGATGCCCATGAACAGAGCCATTACATTGGCATACTGTAACAAGGACTGTAAGCGCGGCAACCCACCCGACCATAAGACGGCCTGAGGAAATTCCACAATGCCTAAATAAGCCAGGAGACCGAACAATGCCAATAATAGGCAACCTGTAACGATACCCTTGTAAAGTATGATTACCTCCTGACTTAGACGTACCGCTAAAAAAAAGAGAAGCCATGTTGCAATTTTTAGAGTCTCCAAAATGGCTGTGTAGCGGTTGGCAACAGCAATAAAATTCGCCAAGCAATAGCAAACGAAAATTATCCACAGTAGAATGAAAACCGGATCCTTCCATAGAACATGTACTATTCGTCTTGGTATGCGAACTAGTAGCCATACTCCTGTAACAACAAGGATCGGCAAATAGCTCTGAGGAAAGTAACTACCCTTTAAACAAATTGCCGTCACCAAAATGAGTGACAGGAGCAAATCAAAGACCCGCCCACTGTCGAAGGCGGTTACTTCTATATGATGATTAAGCTTCCTTCTTTTTGTCATCGTCTGCAACTTTCAAATAATTCTTTATGTTGTGGCTAACTTAATGATTTTTGAAGCGATTTTAAACTATACGTATAGTTTCTACAATTGTTGAAATTTTCCTGCATACAACTCTTAAAAGAAAGGGAAAAAAAGCGGGTTTATATAATTAACTGACGATTTCTCTGCAATATACATCCGATAATTTGCATGATTTAGGAGGGAAAAACCATCCCTGGAAAGGATTGTCTCTCCACTGGTAGCAAGGAGTAATCCTTGTCGTCAAGATTAAACAAGGCGATATGCCGCAATATGATTTAAGCTCCGTTATAAACCTTAAATTGCGAAATACTACAGTCTTGGTGATTTTTCTGCCTAACAATATCGAGGATTATTATCATAGTAACTGTCATCGGCAATTAAGCATAATTAGGGAATCACTCATAGTGACGTTTTACAGTGTTTAGTTGACCTAAGATTTTTCTGATAAATACTAATTGACAAAAGACGACAAGAATCGCATCCCTTATATGCTAAAATAAACTGTTGATAAATTTGAAGAAAGAATTATTATTAATGGTTCCATATAATACACTATCGATCTTTGAATAACCGCTTCATAGCTCTGACTAGTGAAATATAAGGCTAAGGTATTTGACAGATCATGGGATTCAGTTTGCCATCATGAAATTGTTAATAAGAACACACATCACATTGGATTTGCATTTGTATAAAAAGAACCGGAGAAATGAATATAAAATGAGTAAGTGAGGCTAGAAAAATGAAATTATCAAAAAGAATAGTTACCATTATTGCCATAGTCTTGGTCCTCACGATCGGCGGCGGAGTTGCTTATGCCACAAACACACCAACTGCTCGAGCTGACCGGGAGCTAAAACTAGCCAATAAATATTTGCAAGACGGCAAATACCAAGAGGCTATTTTAGCTTTTCAAAAAGTAATTCAGATAGAGCCCAAAAATATTCCTGCTAGATTGGGATTGGGACAGGTTTATGTTGCTACCAAAGAATTTGCTAAGGCTGAAGTAGTTCTGAAAGAAGTAATACAAATTGATGTAAACAATATCCCAGCCCGAGAAGAATTATTTATGGTTTATCTGAAGGAAGGTAATTGGGACGCTGCGAACGCTATCCTCCAAGAAATTATTAGAATTGATCCTAAGAAAGATACTAAGCAATTTAACACAGACTTGGATTTAGCCAAAGCTATAAGTACATCGAAAGACAACTATGATCTAGGGATTAAACAGATGAATGATAAGCAATACCTTGAGGCAATCATTTCATTACAAAAGGTTATTAAGGAAGACACGGAAAGGTACACTGATGCTCAGCAGAAGATGAAAGACGCTAAACCGGCTTACATAGCTCAACAACTGCAAACAGCTACAGACTTAATAGGTGCAACTAAGTACGATGATGCTATCAAGAAACTTGATGAAATACTAACGATTGATGCCACTAATGCAGACGCAATTAAATTAAAAGACCAATGTACTCAAGCAATTGCCAAGGGAAAAGCTAATGAAGATGTAAAGGTTGCACAAAATTCTATACAGGTTCCGCAACAAACCCAAAATTCTCCGGTTCCCGTTGCTAAAAATCCGATGGTAGAAGCTATCAAAGCAAATCAAACTATAGACGGATCTGAAAGTCAAACTGTCAATGGAAATCAATTAAACATGCCATTCAAACTTCATTTTACAGAGTATAATGCATCGAGTGGCAGTTTTACTGGCGAGTTATCATGGACTACTCTGGATGCTATTCATAAAGTTCAAGGTAATATCTCAAGTTCAACATTAACTTTCAAAGAAACAGCTTATATTAAAAAGGGCAAGGCCGCCATTGGTCCAGTTTATAATTTAACCCTACAGGGAGGAGGTCGATTTGCTGGGAGTTGGACAAATGATGTAACGGGTCATTCTGGTCAAGTATGGGTAAATGTAAATTAAATAGAAATCCGATTTATGTGAAAAGGAAATTTTGAATATAAATAGAACTGAGCGATTACCTGAGGCACTCTCATCCGAGGGTGCCTTTCAAATACCCCATTTAAGATCTTAATAGGCGGACCGAAAACTTTACACGAACTTCCGCGAAGCAAAAGGTGATAAAAATGGCCTCGGCATTATGAGCCTAAAGTCGAGGTGTGATAAATTTGTCGAAATATGTAACATTATTTTAATGAATATTGGGAGGTCTTACTTTAATTAATGTAGAATATACGTTTTATTATGCCTTTTTAAGGGGGTGCCAAATAGGTGGTAGACGAAAAACAGACCAAGCGAGTCATGATTTTCCTGGCAGTAATGGGAATAGTCTTTGTTGTTGGCGGGGTGTTGAGTCTTGCCGGGGTAGTTTAACGCTGATGGAGGGTGCAATATGGCAAAGCTCAACATAGTATTAGTAGATAGCGATAATAGCTACTTAGAGTCTTTATGGCGCTACACACAACTAACAAAGTCTGTCCAAGTTATGATTGCTCATAAATTTACGTCTCGAGATACTTTGGAAACATATCTCGAACAACGTAAAAAGGGAGACTCTCAGGAGATCAATGTTTTACTCGTTAAACCAGAAATGGTTCCTATTAGTATAACTACTCCTAAAGGGTTAGACAGTGTTCGCATTGATATGGTTGTTCTCTTAATAAACAATCAGTCGAATGAACAGGAATATTCGTTACCGTGGGTCAATAAATATTCACCGGCAGATGTTCTCTTGTACAAGATCACTGAACTATATTTAAGCAAAAAGCAAATTAATCATGGAATAGGTGGAGGCTCACATCAAACAACCTGTTTAGCTTTTTTCTCACCGTCCGCAGGGGCTGGAAAAACCACTTTGTCTATGGCTCTCGCCAAAACCTTAGTCAGTCAGAAGAAAAGAGTCGTCTACTTGAATTTAGAGTCCAACTCAGGCTTAAATGTACTATTGCCTAACAACCAAGGAATAGGGATCTCACAATTATTAGTTTACATTCAAGACGAGGAAGACAATAGTCTGCAGTCGGTCCAGAAGATTAGGGAAGCAGTGATTCATAATGATAAGCTGGGCTTTGATTACATACCATTGTTCGATAAGTCTTTTGATATTGTTGATGTGAGTAGCAAAGATATTCAATTCTTGACTAAAGCTATTATTGATATGGGTTCATATGACTTTCTGCTCATAGATATGGAATCAAGTCTAAATCAGCGCACAATTAGTGTTCTTGAACATATTTGTGATAACTTTATTTGGATTTGTGGATCACTCGATGAAAACATTCATTATCTAAAATCGAAGCAATTGGAGACAGATGTTGACAACCTAACCTTTGAACGATCGAGGCAATACATAGAAAAGTGTATCCCAGTAATTAACAGGTACAGACACGGAGAAATCGAGATCCTTGGTAAGCCAGTATCTGTGAAGATTCCGTATGTCAAAACTATCTTTGACCTAGTAGATAGTTTTATAGATTCTGAAGACAGCGGGATTTTTTGGCGCGGAATCGAACAATTGACAACGGTAGTTACGAAGCAAGGCTACTAAGAGAGGTGAATAATGGAACAAATATATCTTCGTTTGCGTCGGGAGATTCATGCAGGATTGGACTTATCTACCCAAATTGAGGATTCTGATCTACGCGATAAAGTACGTCAAAAAGTGTTAAGTGATCAGGAGGCTCGGCGTTTAAGCATCACCGAACAGAAGCTTATTGTAAACCGAATATTCGACTCCATGAGGGGATTAGATGTTCTTGAACCTTTGCTGCGAGACCCTTCAATTACAGAAATCATGATCAACAGTCATAACGAAATATTTGTAGAGCGTAAGGGCAAAGTTCAACAAATTGATGTTAGTTTTGAGGATGAGGAAAAGTTACTGAATGCTATTCAAAGTATAGTAGGCAGAGTTAACCGTCGAGTGAATGAATCCAGTCCAATCGTTGATGCCCGCTTAAAAGATGGTTCCCGTGTAAATGTTGTACTCCCTCCAATTGCTTTAAAAGGTCCGACCATGACCATACGACGCTTTCCAGCCAAGCCAGTGACTATGGAGGATTTAATTGGCTGGGGTGCTATAAGCCAAGAAGTTGCTGACTTTATACAGAAATTGGTACAAGCCAGATATAACATTTTTATAAGTGGCGGCACTGGGTCAGGAAAAACTACTTTTTTAAATGCTCTGTCTAATTTCATTCCCGAAGATGAGAGGATTATCACGATTGAAGATTCGGCGGAATTGCAGATTAAGAAGGTTAAAAATCTCGTTAGCCTGGAAACACGTAATGCAGGTTCAGGCACTGAAGCAAAGGAAATATCAATGCGCGACTTGATTAAATCATCTTTGCGGATGCGACCTGACCGTATTATTGTTGGTGAGGTGCGTGGTGCAGAAGCGCTCGACATGCTACAAGCTATGAACACTGGTCACGATGGTTCTTTATCGACCGGACACGCTAACTCACCGATAGATATGCTCAGCCGCTTGGAGACGATGGTTCTAAGCGGGGGATCAGGTCTACCTGTGGAAGTAGTTCGGAAGCAAATCGCCTCCGCTATTGATATATTAGTTCACCTTAGCAGATTACGTGATCGATCGAGGAAAGTAGTGGAAATCAGCGAGGTAATTGGTTTTGCTGGCGGGGAGGTAGTTCTGAACACCTTGTTCCGATTTGAGGATGTAGGAGAAGGCAAGAAGGTGGAAGGCGAACTGAAACGTGAGTCGGGACTTAAGGATATTTCCAAATTAAGGGCCTATGGTTTATCCATTGATCAATTGGATTGAAGGGGTTAGGAAATATGAAAATTCTCATTTTTGCTGGTCTCACCGCCATAATTTGCTTTTTAATTTTTTTTATTATCGATAAAAAAAAGGCCAAAGATTCAGATGAGGGTGATGCTCAAAATCATACTGAAGAGAAAAAAAGCAAGGCCAAGAGTCAAAAAGAGCAAAGAGCAGCGTTTAATGATCTAGGGCTCCCCATCTATGACGAATATCAGATGTCAAGGAGCCAAAAAGTTGTGAGTGTGGTCCTTGCTTCTGCGGTAATCTTCTGTCTTGCCTATTTGTTTTACATGAATTACATTGTTTCAATCATTCTCGCTTGTGGTGGACTATTATTTCCCAAAATGCGCAAGAAGCAGTTAATTGAAATTCGCAAAAGGAACCTTACCAGTCAATTTAAGAACCTATTGTCGTCTGTTTCATCCTCTCTAGCTGCAGGACGATCTGTAGAAAACTCATTCAAGGCTGCTAGTGAAGATTTGAAGATGCTCTACCCTAATCAGAATACTGACATCTTAAAAGAAATCCAATGGTTAGTACATAAAATCGGGCTCAATGAGCCTGTAGAGATGGCACTGGTGGATTTTGCAAATAGGTCTAATATCGATGAGATAGCTAGTTTTGCTACCGTGTTTACGACTTGTAAAAAGACTGGAGGTGATTTGGTCAATGTAGTCAGGAGTACATCTAATATTATTACAGAGAAAATAGAAATTAAAAATGATATTTATCTAACTCTGGCTGCCAAAAAAATGGAACAGAAAGTGTTAATGGTGGTTCCATTTATCATTGTCGCTTTTTTGGCCTTTTCTACGGGTGACTTTATGTATCCAATGTATCACTCATTTATTGGCAGGGCAGTTATGACCATTGGATGGGTTCTGATATTAGGCGTATGGTTTATAACAGAGCATATAATGAATATTAAGGTGTGACTAATATGGTTATAACAGTTATTTCAATTTTAGTTCTGATTATTTTAGCCGGTTTGTACATAATTGGGCAAAGGACCTATCCAAGTTATAAGCAGCAAGTTCGCAAAGAATTTAAGTTTAGTTCTTTCCATCCGGCGATGTTTATTGTTTTGGATCGATTCCCTAAGCTCACTGAGATAGCCTCGGAATCTCTGATTAATAAGGTCGTCCAAACTTATGGAGAAGTAAACGCTTTCCAAACTCTAAGATCGTTGCTGGCTGAGGTAGCTTCAGCATTTTTTGTGATTGTAACTTTTTTCCTAGTCTTGTCAGCTGCTCAGGGGGGCGATGAACCTACTTTATTTATTGGTATCTTCTTAGCAGGTTGTATCAGCTATTATTTTGTGAATAATTTAGATACTCAGATTCGTGAGAAAAATAATGATTTAGAATCGGATTTACCAGATTATATTGATAAAGTAACACTTCTCATTAACGCAGGGGAAAGTATTCAGACTGCAATGGCAAATGTAGTGAAGTCCCATAAGGGGGATAGAATTTTGTACCAAGAACTACGCACCTTAGTCTCGGAAATTGAGTATGGCAGATCTTTCGCCCAAGGCCTTGATGACTTAGCTAGGCGGTGTAGGAATCAACAGGTCACTATGTTCGCCACGTCCGTTATGCTTAATTACAAAAGGGGAGGGAGCGAACTAAGTGCTTCATTAAGAATTATCTCCAGTGAGATCTGGCAGAACAAAAGGATGCTGGCCAAGACCAAGGCCGAAGAGGCATCATCAAAATTGGTTGGTCCTATGATGTTAATCTTTATAGTGGTGGCAGTCATCGTTATAACTCCGGTTATGATAATGATGAAATAAATTCAACGAGGAGGAGCATATATGTTAAATAAAATCAAAACCTTTTGGCAAGAAGAAGAAGGCATGGGCACAGTGGAGATTCTTATGATAGTTGGAGTTTTAGTAGCGATAGCGGTGTTTTTTAGGAAGACCATTAATGTTTGGGTCACAAGGTTGGTAAGTGGAGCCGATCCCGCTATTCAAAAATCAGATGACCTACCAGAAGTTGTACATTAATTATTTGCAAGAATATCTCCAATGACCATTCTCCATCATCTTTGTAAATCAGTACTGTTATTGGACGGTGAGACAAAATTTACGTAATAAAGAATAGTGAAATATTTCCAAACGAAAGGGGAAGCTATACAATCGAAGCTTCCCTGATACTTCCTATGATCATGTTCATTACAATGTTATTGCTGTTATTTGCCGTTGCGCAGTGGGAAAAGGCTACTTTGTATGAACAAGCAACGATTGTTGCCGAACAAGTAGCGGCTACCTGGGATATTTCTTCCAAGGAACTAGATACAGGGAACTTCATATTGTTTGAAGAGATTGGTGGTAACCCACATACGGATGTCCGTTACAAGAATCTCTATTGGCGTATTTTTTCTGACTCCAGTAGTATGGCATCCTCGGACGAGATTAATCCGACTGGTTCTTTGTCCCAAACAAAATTAAGGAATGCGGCTGAATACCTAAAAAAGAAGGGCGTTACTGGAACTATACGGTATGATGTATTTCCATTACGTACTATTACTGTGGAATTGCATCAAAATTTGGGATTTAATCTCAAGATACCCGGTATGAGTGACACAATTGAGGCAAAGGCAATTGCTCATGTGACCGAGCCTGCCGAGTTTATGAGAAACATTGATATGGTCTTGCATTATACAAGTGAATTTGAAAAAGAGTTGGAAAAATATGAGAAATTCAAGGGGCCAGACAAGTAAAGGAAGTTAGGATAGAGGATGTTAAATTTGATTGTTAGACATAAAAACGAGCAGGGTGCGATAACTCTATATTTGTTACTCATTCTGGTTGCAATGTTCTTTTTTATGGGTTTATTAATTGATATCACAAGGGTATTAGCAGCTAAAAAAGCAGTATTGAAGGCGGCGAATGCTTCTGCGATGTCTGTCTTAGCAGATTATAATCCTGACTTGCGAAGCTATGGATTGTATGGTTTAAGGGATGCTTCCAGTGCTAACGTTCAATTTAACAAATACCTTACTGAGAATTTAGCAACAAATGGTCTTTTAGATTATAAAGTGGAGTCCGCCACTAACTATGGTGATAGTTTAACTGCGAGCTCTTTGCTTGATCAGGCTGTGCTTAAACAAGAAATTCTTCAAGAAATGAAATATCGGGCTCCAATTGAACTGACTACACAGCTTATAGATGCCTTTAGCTCTATGGGGAAAATGGCTGGAAAATATGACAAGGCGAACAAAATAGAAAACAATGGCAAGCAAAAGTCTCGAAATGACAAAATGAACCTAGCAAAACAAAATTTAAAACATAAGTTTCCTGAAAATTCACAAGCAGAATCAGATTTAACGAAAAAGTCGAATGTGTTCAAGAATTCATGGAGTACTCTTCAATCTATGAAAGATGAGGATCTGGTAAAAGCGGATTCGGATTTATCAGCGTTACTTAAATCGATAAACGGCGCAGATGGAGTCAAGGCGTACACAACCAGCATAGATAAATATGTTGAAGATCATGTACAGACGTTGTTAACTGATGCCTTGACAGACGATAATAATTTAAAGAATGAATTAGAATCCTCGACTGACCCAATGTACCCAGATAGTTCTCCAACAAAAAACGATGAGAAAATAGACCCAGAATATGACGAGAAATCCGCTTACCTTGAGACTGATACGCTAACTAAAAGTGTTGAAGCCATAAAAAAATATAGAGATCAGCTGAATTTAATTCAAAAAGAAGCGGACTCTTTAAAGACCGCTATTGATAGTAAAGATATCCAGGAGATTAGGAAGCAGGGGATAGCGCTTAGTACGGATCTCCAAAGCTTAAAATCCCTAGAAGACAATTTAGCGAATCTTCAAGTAGCACCCCACCCTTCAGTACCGAAGGTTACATATCCAAGCGGGAATAACGGAAAATATAATGGAAATAAAGACCAGATGATGAACGATCTTGATAACATGTTGAATTTGTTAAATGGACAGTTCCAGTTACATAACGATTTGAAATCGGCGGAAGGTTATTTCATAAAGGAAAATAAGCTAATTAAAGCAAAAGATATTGTTGAACCTGATCATAACGGTGTTTGGACTTTCATTAATAATCTCTTTACCAAACTCAGTAATATTGGGTATTCCTCAAGAGATGCATTGTTCATCAATGAATTTGCACTGTCTAAATTCTCCTGTTTTGCCCAAGAAAATCCTACTACGCCTTCTTCTGATCCATTTAAGAACCATGTTCTTAAAAGTTCTGAGATTGAGTACGTTCTTTACGGAAACGGTTCCCCATTAGCAGACATATCTGCTGCCTTGGCTGAGCTTTTTGCAGTCCGTACGGCAATTAACACATTATATTATTTTACATTTCAACCTAACCCTGATCCAACGATGCTGACTCGTCTAGTCAGTTCCGTTGCAGCTGGTGCAATCCTTGCAGTTGCTGATGTCGCTGACCTCACAATTAATAAAAGCAAAGTGCGTCTTATGGGGCAATGGGGACCGTTCGGGTCTTATGGACCGCTTCTTGATTACAACGATTACCTCCGCCTCTTTATGCTTTTGCAAAGCAACAATGATGAAGTAAAATTGGCTAGAATTCAAAGTATTATTTCCCTTAATTCAGAAGATAGTCATTTCGATCTCACACCTCCCACATTGTTGAAAAACGCATCCACAGTAGCTTCATTTGATGCCAAAGTATCAATTCGTTTATGGTTCATTCCTAGGATTGCCAAGGCAGTATCAAAATTTGGTGGCTTCGAAGTTCAAGGTGATCGAGCTATATTAAGTCAACAGGTTACTGCGTCTTATTAAGGAGGAGCTATGTTAAAGGTGAATAAACTGCGCCGTGACGATGGAAGTATTACAGTTGAAGCAGCAATTGTCTTTCCTGTGTTTCTCCTATTCATCTTTTTTCTTGTCAGTTTAATTCGAATGTCATTCTTTCAAATGACACTTGATCATGTTGTAGGGGATACTACAAAGGAAATTGCGACTCATTATTATGTTGTTGATCTAGCCAAATCAGGAATTGAGGGTGCACTTGATAAGAAAGGGAGCAATGGAAATGAAACCGTCTATATCACGGATACTGGAAAGAAGTATCATAAAGACGGGTGTAGATATTTGTGGAATAGTGAAGTAAAAACGACGATTTTAAATGCTGTTAGTGGAAAATACACACCTTGTAGTGTATGTGACCCTCCTGTTCTTAATCAGGACAAACCCAGTATCACAGATAAAATAGAGAGTGTTCTTAGCGAGATTCCGAGTCCCATGCAAGAATTCCTAAAAAAACTGGTAAGAGAGAAGACTATTGAATTTGTTGATTCCGCTTTGAAAGACCCTGTGAAGGTCTTGTTATTGGCATCGCAACCTGGTCAGGCTGAAAACGGCATGTTAAGACCTGAACATTTATTGATCAAAGAAGTTAAAATTGCTGAAGGCGAAGATATTACTATCGACGCTGAGTATTTATTGAATGTTCCGAGTCCGTTAGGGACAATGGTTATACATCTAGAAAGTCGGGGAATGCAGAAAACATGGAAATAACTAACGACCCTCTCCGGATTTTACTATTAATAATCTTAATTGGTTTTGCAACTTGGACGGATCTCAAGTCCATGAAGATACATAACAAACATACAATGACTGCCGTGGTAATTGGATTGGCGGTGAATGTTGTCCTTTACGGAAAATATGGCTTGTTAGTTAGCCTGTGTGGTATGTCAGTTGGCTTTCTAGTAGTACTTCTTATTTATCTTATCGGGGGAGTAAGGGCTGGAGATGTTAAGTTGTTTGCTGGGATAGGCTCAATCATGGGAGTGATATATGTTCTTAACACTATAGTTTATTCTTTAATGTGTAGTGCACTCATAGGGATGATTATCCTTTTATACCGGGGAGAATTAAGAAAAAGAATGGCTAACCTGGCAAATACAATTTTATTCATAATAGTTTCAAAGGATATAAGTCCACTTAAAGAATATTCTCAAGGCTCAGGATTTTCAATTCCTTTTATGTATGCTGTTGTACCAAGTTCGATTTTATCGGCGATTATGCCGATAAAGATCTGGAATTAGGAGGAAGAAAGATGACAGGCGGTATCTTTGGGTTTAAATATGACTATGAGGAGAGTGCTCGTGGTAGGCTCTTGGTGGTAGGAGCGGATGAAATAGCAGTCGACAGATTAGCTGAGTCCGGGGTGCGAATGCTGACTGATCATGAGATACTAGGTATTCTTCCATTAGAAGTTGAGTACACCAATTTTAAAGCAAAGTTGTCATACTTGGTTAAAGGTAAAAAACCCTTAGCTGAAGTCCTCAAAGGGCGTAAATTAAGTCTTAATGAATATGTTAAGATTATAAGCCAAATCATTTCGGCCGTTAATGAGAGTCCACGATATTTTCTTAATGAATCGAATTTTGTTCTAAGCCTGGACTATATTTTTTCAACTAACGACTACTCTTTGGATTTAGTATACTTACCTGTTAACGATCTGCCAAGCAAAGATAGCGTTTTTAATGTAATTAGAAATAATATCGTCACAGTTCTATATGCGCAGATCAGAGATCAAGATGTCGTAGCAGCTAAGCCAATTCTAGAAGATTTTTTAAGCCTTGAATATTCCTTAGTGGAAATAACTGATCGTCTAAACAAAATGGTAGGTAAAGGCCCAGAAGTTGCTAACAGAAGGGTCGAAACAAATAGACCATTAGATCAGGGTATTTCTTCACGTCCACAGGGCCAAAGCCCTGAAGTGAACTTCGGTTCTAATCAGCAGCAAGCCAAACAATCGCAACCTTCGCTTGGCGCCAAAGGGGAATCATCAAAACCTAACAAGTCCCAAGATAAGAAGTCCGACAAAGAACTAGGCGTTACATCATTTTCTAGGTTAAGTAAAATCGCCCTAATAGCAGTCTCCAGCATCTTGGTAATTTTAGCTTGGGTGGCCTTCGTATTTCTAGGTAAGGGTAAACATCAAGAGGGATTTATGTACATCGCTATTGGCATAACCCTCTTAGGTGCCGATGGTATCTTTGCAGCATTTAAACTTATTAAGCCAAGCCAATTGGTTGTTGGCATGGCTGAAGCCTCATCTGCCAAAGAACAGGGAGCTGCTGCTAAAGAGGTAAAGAAAGCGGCGGAAAAGAGAACTCCAGCATCTTTTGCACCTTATACTAAACCAGTTTCAAATAATACTGTTCCATTAAGTAATCCAACAGTTTTTCTAAGTGAAGCATATTTAGTTGTTGAAAACGGAGAACAACACGAAAAGGTAAGATTGTCAAATCTACCCTTGATTATTGGTAGAGGAAAAACCTACGGAACCTACACATTAAGCGATCAAGCGATCTCTAGTAGTCATGCTAGTTTTGAAAATAACAATGGTCAATATGTAATAACGGATTTATCCTCAACTAACGGAACGAAAATTAACGGAACTAGATTGGTAGCCAATAAACCGTATCCAATAAACGACGGGGATATAATCCAGCTGGGACGTATTAATTTTGCTTTTCGGTTTGAGATTTGATGTGAATATGAAAAAATGGGTGCTTGATATTAAACTAGGATCGGATCCGGGGCGAGTTAAACCAGTCAATGAAGACCGTGGTTATTTTCAGCAGGATTTTGACAGTCAGGGAAATAACATAGCTATTTGTGCAGTCGCAGATGGTATGGGTGGGTTGGAGGCTGGTGAAAGGGCCAGCGAAATAACCACCCAGTACTTATATAGATGGTGGGAAGAAAGAGTTAAAGTTCTGATAAGTGAATTTAACGACCTGCATAATCCTTTTTATGACCAGAAATCCAATGTAACTATGGAGCTGAATGAAAACAATAGGCAACCATTATTGCAATCCACACCATTAGAAAAAGTGGCCCAGGAACTTGATCAAGTCTTTACCCAAATCAACAACGCATTAATCCTCGAGGGAAGACAAATGGGTAAACGAATTGGCACAACGCTTAGTGTCTTATTTCTTTATGGGCAAGATTATGTCATCAAACATATTGGAGATAGTCGGATCTATCGCGTGACTGGACAGGCAGAGTTATTAACGGAGGATCATTCCTGGGTCGCCAACCAAGTGAAGATGGGAAGGCTGACAGCAGAGGAAGCAAAGCACCATCCTTCCCGACACGTGCTTACACAATGCTTGGGTGTGAATGATAACATCAGTCCGTTTTTGGGGCATGGAACGCTACATGGGGACGAGCTCATTTTACTCTGTAGTGATGGCTTTTACACGATGGTCGAAGAAATTCAGTGGCTAAAGTATCTGAAGCAATTCAGAACAAAAGCCCATGATCTTCAGACGACACTTGATCAGTTAGTAGCGCTTGCCAACCAAAATGGAGGACACGATAACATAACGATTATCCTAGTAAAAGGAATAAATGATAACAAGGGAAAAATGAGCTATATTGGTAAAATGATAGAGTGGTTTAAAAAGTAAAGATTTTTGGCGATTGATGTACTAGTCTTGAATCATCATGATAAAGATAGAATAGAATAGAAGCAGAAGTTGATGGAGATGATTTTCAACATAGTGAATAAATAGCTGTGTTTTTTAAATCCTTATTTAAAGAGTGAGGGGTTAATCCATGATTAATGAAAAAGTATTTGAAGGCAAATATGAAGTCATAAAACGCCTAGGCTCAGGTGGCATGAGTACAGTCTATCTTGCCCGTAACATTAGGCTTGGTTCTTTTTGGGCTATAAAAGTGGGTAACAAGAAAAAGAACGAAAAAATTGATCTTCTCGCTGAGCCCAACATAATGAAAAACTTAAACCACCCTGGAATTGCCAGGGTCTTTGATATCGTTGAAGACGAAGAAAATATTTATATCATTGAAGACTACATTGAGGGAATCTCTCTCGACGATGAATTAAAACGAGTAGGTAAAATCAATGAGAAAGATGTTATAGCCTGGGCCAAGCAAATTACCGAAGCTTTAATTTATCTACACGGTAGTAAAACCAACCCAATTATTTACCGTGATATGAAGCCTTCCAATTTAATATTAAATAAGGAAGGTAAAATCGTAATAGTTGACTTTGGTATTGCTCGAGAATATAAACAAGAGTCACAAAGTGACACAACATACATAGGAACAAGAGGTTATGCAGCTCCGGAACAATATGGCACTTCGCAAACAGACGCAAGAACCGATATTTATAGCCTTGGTGTCACTTTATATCATTTGACAACTGGCAAGGGACCCAATGAACTGCCCTATGAGTTAAGACCAATTAGGGAACTTGATCCTAATCTTTCAACTGGTTTGGAATATATTATTACTAAATGCACAAAGTCTGATCCAAATTCTCGCTACCAATCGACGGTAGATTTGTTACATGATCTTATGAATATCCATAAGTTTAATAAAGAGTATAAGCGGAGGCGTCTGATTCAGAATGCCATAATTGTATGCTTGACCGTTTCAATTTTCGCTTTTTCTAATCTAATCTGGGCTGGGTTAAAACAGATTGACCAAGAGAAATTAGATGAATATAATGCCCTGATCAGTAAAGGGACGGAATTAATGAATGCAAAACAGTATCCTTCTGCATTGGCTTCTTTCGGGCAGGCGATAGCTAAGCTGCCACTGAAAATTGACGGATATAAAGATACTGCCCATACATATTTAGCCAAAGGTGATTATGAGGAGTGCATAAGTTACATTAATAACACAGTGCTTCCTAATGTCAATACTGCGATTTATGACGCAGATATTCATTATGTTTTAGGCACGGCTTACTTTGAAAAAAAGGATTACCAAAATGCAGGTGATAGCTTTGTCAAAGCCGCTGGGTTAAACCTCTCCAGTGTTGTTTATCGTCGCGATTTGGCCGTCAGTCTAGCTAGAAGTGGAAAACTTACTGAAGCAATGGCTCAGTTAAATGAATTGAAAAACAAAGGGTCAGATGAAGATGTAACTTGGTATGTAAGTGGAGAACTATCTCGTGCTCAGAAAAATGTCACGGAAGCAGAAACGGATTTTACCAAGTGTTTGAATCTAACACAAAGTGAAGAGTTAAAAAGGAAAGCCTTTATTTCGCTTGCAGAGAATTTTAAAGATGCTAAAAGCAGTAATGGTAGCACATCTATCCAAAAAGAAATCCTTATTTTAGAACGTGCAAAGAGTGACTTGAAAGATAAAAATGATATTGTTATTACGGAAATGCTAGGAGCAGCTTATTACGATAATGCTTTGAACACAACTAACAATAAGAAGGAATTTTTCAATAATGCCTTAGTGAATTTCAACCTTCTACTTACCCAAGGATACTCTAGACCATATATCCACAGAAACATCGCCATAATCTATCAGCAAATGAGTGATTATTCAGGAGCTGAGAAATCTCTGTTACTAATGAAGCAGTTGTATCCCGAAGACTATACGTGCTATATGCAGCTAGCATTTTTATATGCTGATATTGAGAATGGTAAACCAAATGAGCAACGAAATTATCAAAAAACCAATGAAAATTATCTCTTAGCCGTTAAATATTGTCCGGATGGGGTGAGAAACCCTGCGATACAACCCTTGGTAAATCTCATAAATGAGCTAAAGAGTAAAAACTGGATTAAATAAGGAAGTGATCAAATTATGCTGACCAAAGGTGTGCTGATGGTTATAACCGGTATCGGCGGATTAGTAATCACTGTGATTGCAGCTATTGTAATTCTTGTAGTTATGAGAAGAAAAGAACTTAAAGCCAAAAATGAAGTTAATGAATTGAATACGGCAGCAAGCAATTCTGGAATGATCGGTTCAATAGGGCAAAGGACGGATTTTATTGGAACAGAGAGCATAAATGACAATGGTAATGGAACTGATATTCTACCTGAATCAGGAACAAGTACAGATATATTAGTATCAGAACAGACGGCTTCTGGGACAGATATTTTGGAACCGATGGGGACTGAAGTAATAACAAATCAGTCAAGTGTGATTAGTAATCAATAATGTATAAAATTGTGATAAAGAAAATCAATGAGTATGAAAAAGAGAGATATATATTATTGAAATATAAATGAAAAACTCGAGGATAAGATAATGGGGGTCGGAGAAAAGTGAAAATATCCAAAAAGCTAATAATTATTATTGCTTCAGTATTGGTACTCATGATTGGTGGCGGAGTCGTCTATGCGACAAACTCACCTACTGCCAGAGCAGAACGCCAATTAAACCTCGGTAATAAATACCTGCAAGAAGGCAAATACCAGGAAGCTATTTTAGCGTTCGAAAAAGTAATTCAGATCGAGCCCAAAAATATTCCTGCTAGATTGGGATTGGGACAGGTCTATGTTGCTACCAAAGAATTTACTAAAGCGGAAGCAGTGCTGAAAGAAGTAATACAAATTGATGCCAACAATATTCCTGCAAGAGAGGATTTGTTGAAGGTTTATCTGAATGAAGGCAATTTGGATTCAGCAAACTCCATCCTCCAAGAAATGGTCAAAATTGATCCTAATAAAGACGTTAAGCAATTAAATGCTGACTTAGATTTAGCTAAAGCTATTGGTGCATCTAAAGTAAGTTATGACCAAGGGATTACTCAACTGAATAATAAGCAATACATTGGGTCCGTGACTTCATTCCAAAAGGTAATTAAAGAAGATACTGAAAGGTTTTCAGATGCTCAAACGAAGATAAAAGACGCTAAATCTGCTTACATTGCACAACAGCTGCAAATAGCTTCAGATCTCGTAACTGCAACTAAATATGATGAAGCTATTAAGGTACTTGATGAGCTATTTAAAATTGATGCCACAAATGAAGATGCAATTAAGTTAAAAGAACAATGTAATCAAGCTATTGCTAAGGCAAAAGCTGATGCAGAAGTTGCGCAAGCTATGGCTAATACTAGTACAGTTCCTTCTAAAGAGCAAGGATTACAAAGATTATTAAATAGTAAATTTTTTAGTAAAAATATTCCAGGGAAGTTTAACTTTCCATCCGATAAGATTGTAAATAAAGATACTGATTTCGGTAAGGTATCTTATTACTTTATTGTTTACAGTGGCCCTCTTGTTTTAAGCTCAGAGTCCAAGTATTTATCAATGTCTTATGACCATAAGCTCCCACTTGAAGCTACACTAACCAGTGGTGAAAACATAGTTATTAATAACTACTACGTATTTCGTTGTTTAGACCTATTCACAAGACATGGTAGTGTTGTAATTGACGCAAGCAATGGTAAATTATATAGTGCCTATAATGCTGTTGATACCAATTTCAAGTATCGATTAACGTTTATAGAATAATGAGCGGTCAATCACCCTCTGCTAAAAAGGTGCTCTAATCAAACGGGAGTAATAGTGGAGGGAAGAAAATGAAAATATCCAAAAAGGTAATCATTATAATTGGCTGCTAATGCGATTGGGTAATGCTTAAATTGCTACCAACAAGGAATTTGCTAAAGCTGAAGCAGTATTGAAAGAGGCTATTGGCATAGATCAGAAGAATATTCCGGCTCGGGAAGATTTGTTTAAGGTTTATTTAACAGAAGGTAACTTGGATGCAGCGAATTCAGTTTTACAAGAAATGACTAATAATCTAGTTTAAGCTTTTATGCAGGTATATACATGGAGGGTAATAAATTTGAAGGTGATTTATTGAAAGCTGGAATATCACCAGATTATCTTGTGTATTTTGATAAATGACTAACTTTAGAAAACAAGCCAGAAAAGAACAATGGATGGTAAAGACAGAAACAGCATGGGTCTGAATAAAGCCAAAGTCCTAGAAATGGTTAAAACCTCTCTAAAGATAAATGCCGATGAAAATTTTGATGCCTTTGATGCCCTTGGCAATATCTATGGTCAAGACTGGGGAAGTCTTATCTCCGAAGGGGATAAACTATTAGCGGCAGATCCAAAAGATAAAACCGGAGCAATATTTAAGTTTTATGGCTTATTCAGCCTATTGTGGAGGATGTTGTGGATCAGGAAGTGGAATAATATGGCGGAGAATAGGAAGTTGCCATTGTCAGTACCCTATTTATTACGTGAGGGATGCGGTAACTTACCGTGTCTCTTTTTATATCTGCTAGACAGGTTTCCCCTTACTTTGCAAGGAAGAAATGAGATAATTAGTTATCTTGGAAATAACTTTTAGGCTCTTATTAACTCATTTTTGTCTTGTTATTTCCGTTATAACATAAATTGAGTAGTAAATATAAAGACAATGTGAGGGGAAGAAAGTGAAACTATCTAAGAAGTTAATTATTATTATTGTTTCAGTCCTGGTGTGGGCGCTCACTTTAACTGACATTAAAGTGAGCGTTTTTTCTTGCCTACTTTGTCGTTTCTAGTAGATAATGATTGTCATGTGACTAAATAGATCCCATGACAATCATTAAAAAAGGATAAAAGAAAGAGGAAACATCATCGGCCTGCCAGCCTCGTTTCCTCTTTCCCATTGGTTTACTACCAATATGAGTTTAACTGAAGAAATCTGGACTGTCCAGTCATATATTGAAGAATTTATCGATGGTTGTCCAAATCACTTGCGTCCAAGGGTGTGTCCCCACTGCTTTGAAAAAGTGATGTTGCACAAACATGGAAGTTTTAAAAGAACAGTGTATACGTTACTAGAATCGTTCATCATATCCATCCACCGGTTTAAATGTATTAAGTGTGGGAGAGCTACCTCGTTACTTCCTAACTTTGTGAAGGAACACCATCAGGTGGCATGGGACGTCAAAGAAGCAGTGATCCTTCAACAGCTATCTGGGA
>LOEW01000122.1 GCA_001516045.1 Desulfosporosinus sp. BRH_c37 | reverse complement strand
GATGAAAACGAACTTCATTAATACGTCGCTCAAGGTCAGGGCCAACCATATCGCCTTCCTCTATGAAAACCTGGATAAAACCATTAAGGAAGTGAAGCATGAACTGCTCCAAATCGCTGCCAATGACAAGGAGACGTATATCACTTATAAGAATAAAGTTTACGATCTGCTGAATGTGTGGCTTAAGGACGAGACGTGGAGCAGGCAAGCTCACCCCGGCGGAGATGGCAGTAAGGAATGGTGGATGATGAAGAGTAAATATGTTTTCCCGGCCATTATTGGGCGAGATAAAATAAGCCGCAAATATTATGTACGGTCCCAAATTCGCCAGAAAAGCCATTGAATTTTTACAAGTTGTTTATACAAAATCATTTAATAGATCTCACGATCATCTAACCGCCAAAATCATTGGCATAATGGAAAAACATGTGAGAACGCTTCAATTATTCAGAAGGATTAGCCAGAAAATATTTTCAACGGCATCTTTTCCTAATATATAGTAATCAAGACTCATTAAGTTACATAGAACAGTTGAAGCATTATTATGAACAGCTTCGCAAAGTGGGCTGGAAAGTCGATACCCTTAACTTATGCTATTCAAAAGGAACAAGACCCCAAAAAGGCAGAAATTTAGCCATTGCAGAATGGCCGACCGATTCAACAGTTGGTAACGTGGGATACGTAGATTACGCCTTATTTCTTGGAATCCAATTAGTAGGCGTTATCGAAGCAAAACGCCATTTTGCTGATATTCCATCCGTAATTGATTATCAATGCAGAGATTATGCACAACATATAAAATCCGAACACTCAGTTTACCTCGTTGATCAATGGGGAGATTACCAAGTGCCGTTTTTTTTTGCCACAAATGGTCGAAAATATTTGAAGCAGATTGAGATTAAATCAGGGATTTGGTTTTTAGATGCTCGGAAATCAACAAATATTCCAAAGGCACAGCAAGGATGGGTAAGCCCCGATGGACTGTTGGAATTGCTTAAAAAGGACATAGATAAAGCAGAGAAAGAGTAAAAAATACGAGTTATGACCTCTTGACCGATAAAGATGGGCTTAATCTTAGACCCTATCAAATAGAGGCTATCAAAGTTGCAGAACAGGCTGTCATTGATTGACGGTCAACAGTCAATGCTTCTCTCGATGGCAACTGGAACAGGAAAGACACGTACAATTTTAGGTCTAATATACCGTTTTATCAATGCAAGTCGATTTTACCGTGTGTTATTTTTAGTTGACCGTACTGCATTAGGGGAACAAGCTCAAGATGTATTCAAAGAGGTAAAATTAGAAGACTTGATGACCCTCGATGAAATATACAATATTAAGGAGCTTGAAGATTTGACAAAGAGACAAAAATACATATCGCGACCGTTCAAAGTCTGGTTAAAAGGATTATGTATAACGATGGTGAAACAATGCCAGCCGTCTCTGATTATGATTTAGTAGTGATCGACGAAGCACATAGAGGCTACATCCTTGACAAAGAAATGGGAACAGATGAACTTCTTTACAAAAACCAGGATGATTATGTTAGTAAGTACAGAAATGTGATCGAATACTTCGAGGCTGTAAAGATAGCGATTACAGCTACTCCTGCTGTCCATACCACAGAAATCTTTGGAAAACCTGTTACCCAGAAATAAGGAAAACTCACTTTGAGGAACGACCACGAAAAGTTGTTACTGCTTTTCAAGACCGAGGGAGTTGAGAGTAGGTTATTGTGAAAAAGAAACTGATCATCATTTCACCAAAGGAGCGGGATGATAATAATATTAACGAACGAAAGGGACATGAGGATGGTGAATTTTTTGTCTAACTTATTCTCTCAAGCGATATAATCCTGTATTTGATGGTTAATGAATAAAAATTTTTGTAGGCTTTCTGTTCTCATTCAAAGGGACCGATTTTCAATATTTCATCATATTGCATAGACTGACTCCTTGTTTTTAGAAGTTCCTGGCTTAGTAACATACCACAGCTCACTGGAGGAGGAGGAAGATAAAAGTAAAATTTTAGTATTGAAAATTGCATAAATGCAGAAATTATTTGAGAACTTACAATTTTTCTTGGCGTATAGCATAATTGGTGTTATAATAGAACGTAAGTTCTGGGAGGTGCTTAGATGAAAATTAGCTACAAGAAACTGTGGCATTTGCTAATTGAACGTAACATGAATAAAGGGGATTTACAAAGGCTCGCAGGAATAAGCAGTACATCAATTGCTAAGTTATCGAAAGGCGAGAACCTACAGACGGAGGTACTCGTTAAGATTTGTGTTGCTCTTAACTGTGACACAAGTGATATTATGGAATTTGAACGTGATAATTCAGATAATGAACACTCGCGTTAGGATAGGAGCCATACTCATGAAAATTGTTTCTTTGTTCAGCGGAGCGGGTGGACTGGACTTAGGCTTAATACAATCCGGAAATGAGATTATTTGGGCAAATGATATTGATAAAGATGCTGCAGCTACATATGGCAAAAACATCGGCGGTCATATTGTCTGTGCAGATATAAAAGATATAAATTTAGCGGACATACCGCAGACCGATGTTATCGTTGGGGGTTTTCCTTGTCAGGGATTCTCACAGGCGAATTTACTGAGAACCGTAGAGGATGAGCGCAATCAACTATACAAGTTCTTCTTAGGTGCAGTACGAGAAAAACAGCCGAGATTCTTCATTGCGGAAAACGTCCGAGGTATCCTTAGTCTCGGTAAGGGGGATGCAATCAAGCAGATTGTCGCTAACTTTGAGAGTGCAGGGTATGTTGTAACAGTTACTCTTGTGAACATGGCTGACTACGGAGTGCCGCAGACACGGCAGCGTGTTTTTATTATTGGGCAGCACAAGGATTTAGGTGAGTCTATGATCTTCGATTTTCCTGAAAAGACCAATGGGAAAAGCGGAAACCCATCACCGTGGATTTCTATAAAATCTGTGCTTGACCACTACCCCGACCCGGATAAACCCAGTGATTTTCTCAACCATATCTGTTCATCGTATAAGGTTGAGTATCGCAATTTTACAGGGCATCGCATAACAGACCCCGATAAACCTTCGCCGACCATACTTGCCCGTGGAAACGGTAAAGGAGGAGTTTGTGCAATACCTCATTATAACGGCAAGCGTCGGCTGACCATACGGGAAAGTGCCACTATTCAGACTTTTCCCGAAGATTTTGAGTTTATTGGTCAGATGAACTCTTGCTATCGGCAAATTGGTAATGCCGTACCCGTCCGATTTGCAAAGTTGCTCGGACAGGAATTGATAAGATTAGAGCGTGAGGTGCTATGAAAGTTGTATCGTTATTCAGTGGAGCTGGCGGGCTTGACCTCGGCTTTAAAATGGCAGGGCATGACATCATTTGGGCTAACGATTTGTATGGCGATGCAGTGAATACATACAAAGCCAATTTGGGTGACCACATTGTCTGCAAGGATGTTTTCACAGTTGAAGCAAGCGATGTGCCAGACTGCGACATTATCATTGGCGGATTCCCCTGCCAAGGCTTTTCTGTTGCCAATACGAAGCGTAATATCAACGATGAGCGAAATCAACTTTACAAGCAGTTGATGCGTATTATTAACGCAAAACAACCGAAATTTTTCGTCGCGGAAAATGTCAAGGGGATTTTTAGTCTTGCTAAAGGCGAGGTGCTGAAAATGATACTTGATGATTTTAGGAGCATGGGATATAAAGTGCAGGCAAAGGTTCTGAATTCTGCTGATTATGGTGTCCCGCAACTCAGACAGCGGGTGTTTATCATTGGTGTTCGCAACGATTTGAACTATGAATTTGACTATCCTACTCCGCTATATAGTGCGGACGGCTCAGATGGACTTGCCAAGTGGATTGGTGTTGGCGAGGCAGTATCATTTTTGCCTAATCCCGATGAACCGAACGACATTCCGAACCACGAGTATTCAAAATATAAGCTGCGTTTTAACGGCTACATTGGGCATCGCATGATAGACCCTGAAAAGCCTGCGCCGACTGTTACAGCGCGAGGTGATGATAAGGGCGGTGTTGTTGTGCTTCATCATCCGAATAATCAGCGGCGAATGTCCTGTCGCGAACTTGCTACAGTGCAAAGTTTTCCAGTAGACTATGTGTTTTCGGGAACACGCTCATCTGTTTATCGGCAGATAGGCAATGCTGTTCCTCCGCTACTTGCCTGTGCAGTAGCAAAGCAGTTTAATAACTATACGGAGGAATAGCCTATGCTTGCTCAAAATTTTGTACCAAAGATACCGTTTCCGGATTTCAAGTGGAAGTGGGCGAGCTTGCAGTGTACAGAGGGATTAAATGATCCGGTTGTCCTGCTCGGTGTCCTCTTCCGTATGCGAAAATTAGAGCCGAAAGGCGTAAAATATAGCTCGGAGGCGTTTGCCAACGAGCTTAAAGAGCTATCTGATGACATCAATGATTCCATTGGCATTGACCTTGCAAGACGTACCGGCGAACGGAATCTAATCCGCAATTCCGGGCAGTATTGGCGGGCAGTCGGATTGTTAGCGGATGGCGACCGTTCAGGCAGAATCCAGCTCACCGATTTTGGTCGGCGTGTTGCAGACCACGATATTTCGCAGACTGAGTTTGCGGCAATCACGGTTCAGACCTTTAAGTTACCAAATCTGCAAATTCAAAGTGCTGACGAGTGTCAGCGGTGGATTGACAATGGGCTTGTCATTTACCCTTTGAGGTTGTTGCTATCCATTCTGCGCGAATTGCAGAGTCAAGATCAGGGATATATCACTACTGAGGAACTTACACGGATTATCATTCCGCTCTCCAGCAATAAAGCGGAGATTGTTGATTACGTTAATTTCATTCTTTGGTTTAGAGCCGGGCAGATAACACTTATCGGATGGCCGAACTGTATTCCGGGAGCGAATGATTTGCGCATTGCCCGTGAATACCTTCTGTTTTTATCGAACTATGGCTACATTATTCGCAAGGAGCAGAACACACGAGTAGACGAGCAGTATTTATACAATCATGAACTTGATTCTGAGATAGCTGCTATCCTTGCCGAGCAGCCCATGGACGAATCGCTGCAACAGGCGGTTGAGCGGATTCGTGTTGATAATGTTGCCGCGGACATTGAGCGTAAGCGCGTTGCAATTCAACGTGCGCGCCCCAATCAGGTGCGTTTCCGTAGAGATGTACTTGAAGCCTATGGGCGCTGTGTAATCACAAATGTAACCATGCCGGAGGTACTTGAGGCGGCTCACATTAAACCGTTCAAGTACAAAGGTGAGGACACAGTTGCAAACGGTTTTCCCATGCGCATGGACATTCATCTGCTGTTTGATGCAGGACATTTGCGTATATCGGATGAGGGGGAAGTTCAGCTTTCTACCCGTGCAAGAATGGATTATGGCGCAACCATCCCACCGAGAATTTATTTGCCGGAGTTCACTAGCAAAGAGTTCCTGCGTTGGCGGTGGGATAACTATAATGGAATTTGATTTGTTGATCGGCAAGTAGCTCATCACTAATAAAACGGAGCGGAGGTCAGCTAATGTATATACAGAGGATTTCAATAAAGAATTATCGGAATTTTAAGCATTTCACCATGAAGTTTCATAAGGGACTTAATGTCATAATCGGTGCGAACAACTCTGGCAAAACAGGGCTACTTACGGCTGTGAAATTGTTGCGTGAGCCTTCTGTTTGTGCCGATGATTTCAATAAAAATGAACTACTCGGATTTGGAACAAAATACTGCGAGGACGCTCCACAGATTGCGATTGAGTATACCGTTTGTCATACTATTTCTGAGGAAGACACAGAGGACGAAAGTATTATCAGATTGCTGCCATTCTTGGGCATGAACGAACTTACTGAATTTCAACAGGAAGCTGATGGCGCAACCAATTACAATATTACCGCTATCATCAAAGCTGTTTGCACCCTTGATGAAAAAGCTCTTAACGATTATAAAGGGGAAGTTGCCAAGATAGCTGATAATGAATTTTCGAATTCACAAACCGCACCCGGGGAGAATATTTAAGAGATATCAAGTTGATAAGCTGATTGCGGACTTAAAAACTCAAGGAGAGATTTAATTATGAAAGATGTTATGTTTTACAAGGATTATATCGGCTCGGTACATTACAGCACCGAGGATGAAGTGTTTTACGGCGAGCTTGAAGGTATAAACGATTCAATCAGTTACGAAGGCACCAGTGTCACCGAACTGAAAGCGGCTTTTGAGGAAGCCGTGGAAGATTATCTTGAACTGTGCCAGTTGAACGGAAAAGAGCCGGAAAAAGTCTATAAAGGAAGCTTCAATGTGAGGATAAAACCTGAGCTTCATAAAAAAGCCGCGCAGATGGCTATAATCGAAGGGAAGTCTTTGAACCAGTATGTTGAAGAAGCGATAGCAGAGTATTCAGTGAACAAATCGAAAAAGTGATTGCACATCGGAGGTGTTACTTTGAGCATGAAAGAGACACTTGAAAAATTTATGGGAGAAGGTGTAACCCATAATATATTTAAGCAGCTTTTCATTGTCTAAGGAGACAGTAAGTAATCCAAATATTTATCCATATAATGTATTTGTTAGTAAAATAGAGAAATCATTATTCTTCAGATCAATTACAGTTTTATATGGCAATAATGCATCTGGAAAATCTACGATGCTGAATATTATTGCAAATAAGTTGCAGATTGAAGGATATGAGTATGCCACCTGCAATAAGTACGGAATTACACCTTATTTCACAAAATTCGTAGATGAATGCAGTTATACTTTAGGTGAAGATGAAGACGGCAGGCAGATTGGCAGACTTCCTCAGAGAAACAGGTATATTAAAAGCGAAGATATTCTATATGAAATAAAAAAAATACAACAGGAACAGATTCTAGGTGATGGGTACATATATGAACACATTAGGCGAGGGATGAATAAGGAACAAATAGAACAATTAAATAAATGAAATGTCAAGGCTTTTAGGATGTCAGTTTATTATTTCTACGCATTCACCATTTATGCTGGGGACATTAGATGCAAAAATTTATAATCTTGATTC
>LOEW01000121.1 GCA_001516045.1 Desulfosporosinus sp. BRH_c37 | reverse complement strand
ATGGGGATGCCGCGCCGAACTGCTTCCGTGACACCGAGCATAATCCTATCATACGTCCCTTGCCCACCTGCAGTATAACGACGTTGGTCATGAACTTCTCGCGGTCCATCTAAGGTAATGTGTATTTCCTTGACCGTAGTCTGTTGAAGAATATCCAAATACGCCAATAAATCGTACCCATTAGTCACTGCCGTGATGGCATATCCAACTTGGGCGGCCTTTTTAACGATATAGTCAATGATTTCCTTCTGACGAGGGGACGCATTTAAGGGTTCTCCGCCAAATAACGTAATAAAAGGTTTTTGATCTGGAAATTGAACCAAGAGATGCTCAAAGAAGGTATCAGCCATTTCTCGTTTCATAAGTTGAGTTTTGTGTTTGATCCCATTTTGATAACAATAGGTGCAGGCTAAATTACAAGCATACGTCGGAACAAGGAGGACTTGCGGAGCCGTCTCCTCCAAAGCCTCTTTAAATTCAGGCCAGCGAGCCGCCAAACGCTTCTTCTCAGCTTGCTCATCAGCATAGAGATACCCTCGCTCGCTTAAATAGTTGAGAAACCCTTCGTCCTCTAAATTGTCCCCTCGCTTTAAACTCTGAAGTTTATCATACTCCTCAGCTTTTACCAGGTCAAACCCACCTGACAACGAATTCATGATAGCATAAGAAAATTCGTGGTTTTCCTTCATCGGTAATATCAAGTTATAACGGCTAAAATACATGTCTCCACTCTTTTCTAATCGTTCATTATTATAAAGAATACTTGGCTGGCGCCTAGCCTCAGCCATTTTCATTCATCAGTGGTACCGTGCGTGGCATGGGAATCTGACTAGTATTATTAAGGCGGCAGATCGCCCTGCCGCCAATTAAAATCAGTCGTGGCAACCCGCGACGATTTGAGATGATTTTGAGCAACATTGAGCTACATTTAATGCTAAGCTCGTGCAGCAGGTCGAAGATATTTTGCTAATTGGACGCAATTGATTTCACCCCCTTTCCATCGAATTAGGCTTTAGAGTTTTCTTCCTTTAAAAGTACGACTGATCATTTTGTATCCATTCTTAACGTAGTGTCGTTCTTTGAGTATCTCGATTTTGTCAAATCCTGCAGATACTAACACCTCTTCATATTCCTTAACCGTGATGGCCCCTCCAAAACATGATGCCACTGCTTCTGGGTCTTGCTTAATCTCGGAAGGTAGAGGAGTCTCCGTCATAATATCCGAAACTACAAAACGTCCACCAGATTTTAGAGTACGATGAATTTCACGGTAAACAGCCACCTTATCCTCGACGTGATTGATAGCACAATTACTGAGAACGGCATCCAGGCTCTCCTCCCCAATCGGAATTTCTTCCATCGAAGATAATATAAAACCCACATTCTTGATCGAGACTTGATCTGCACGATCTTGCGCTCTTTCAATCATTTTCGGGGTAATGTCCAACCCCCAAGCAAATCCGTCCCCGCCAACCAGTGTTGCAGCTTGTAGAGTTTCCTCGCCTCGACCGCATCCGAGATCCAGCACTTTTTCACCCAGTTGCAAATCCAGAAAGGAGATATTTCCTCCACAACTTAAGGTGGAATTTTCGTCCTCTGCTGTATACCTTCTTACGATTTCTAGTACCGTCACCCACCCCTTTTATCAACCTATCTCCGAATGCTAAATCGTTTAGCTTCGTAATTACATAGCCTGAAGCTTATCCTTAACTCCCTGAAGTTTCGTACAATCTGGGCACCCTTTCCCAGTGCCACCCTCTTTGCACGTCTTGAGACAATTTTCAATGGAACTCAAAATGACCTTGATTTCTTCTGGTGTTAAGTTAATACTTCCCATTTAAAACACTCCTTATAGTATAGTTTGACCCCAAAATAGTGTTCCCCAAGACTATCTAAACCATGTTTTAGCTCGACTTTCTGCTCGCAAAGTATCTCTCTGCATTAACGGCGGCAACCGCTCCATCGCCTACGGCCGTGGCTACTTGCCGAACCGTTTTACTCCGAACATCCCCTGCGACAAAAACGCCGCTGAGATTCGTGTGCATTTCATCGTCCGCTTCGACATATCCCCATTGATTGAGCTTGATTTGATCCGCAAAACTCGATGTGCGAGGTTGCATGCCGATATAGACAAAAACGCCGTTGGCACTTACCGTACTCAGAGTATGGGTTTTGATATTTTCGATGACCACTCCGGTCAAATGCTTTTCTCCGACAATAGAGCGTGGTTCAGAATCCCAAATCACACTCAACTTTTGATTAGCTAACGCTTCTTCTTGAGCTGTTTTAGACGCCTGGAAATGATCGAATTGATGAATAATGGTAACGTGTTTTGCAAATTTGGTTAGATACACAGCCTCTTCGACAGCCGAGTTTCCGCCACCCACGACGATCACCTCCTCGGCATCTTGGTACATAGCACCATCGCAGGTAGCACAGTAGTGGATGCCATTCCCGCGAAAATCAGCTTCTCCATCAGCAGGTAAACGTCGGGATTCTGCACCCGTTGCTAAAATAACCACAGGTGCCTCGTATTCAAAGTCTTCCGTTATGATCCTTTTCCTGTCCCCTTTGAGGTCCAGACTCACGACTTCTTGGAGGTCATGAATTTCTGTTCCAAACCCCTTGGCTTGGTCAATCATGTTGTTCATTAATTCTTTGCCACCAAGAACTCCAGGGGTCCCTGGATAATTGGCTATGTGATACGTGGTTGCCGCTTGCCCTCCTGCAAGCCCTGCTTCTACGACGATCACTCTTAATTTTGCTCGAGATGCATAGGTAGCCGATGTTAAACCAGCAGGCCCTCCCCCCAAGATCAAGACATCAGCGCTTACTTTTTCTTTGACAATCTCTTCAGGTGTTATGCCCTGCAAACCCTCTAAAGCAAGGCGCGCTTGGGTTATGGAGATATACCCGCTCAATCGCTGTCCTACTTCTTCTCCGTTGTGGAAAAACAAAACTGTCGGACTTCCTTTGACTCCTAATTTTTCAGCTAAAGGTCGATTTGCTTGACGCAACATTTTTACGAATTTAACATCGGGAAATTTTTCTGCCATTCGCACATAGATCGGTGCTAACTGCGCACAAGGAGGACACTCCTCGGAAAAAAAGTCGAGTGCTATTAACCCCTTAAAGTCTTTTAATTCATCTTCAAACTCTTTTGCTGATAAATGAAGTATGCGTTCACTCATTGACCTCTCTCCTTTATGAAGTGATTAATATCATATCCCGTATACCGTGGGAGGGTATATGTCTTCTATTAATATAATCTCCTCGTTTTCATTTGTCAACCCTTTCACATATTCATCTATAATTCCTCATTACTTATTATTTATCCATTATCAGAACTCCCACTCCCTGTAAGAGAAAAAGAATCTCTACCACTCTGACGTGTTGATTCAAAGTGAAATCACTTCAAGCGAACCTAAGCGTTCGAGCCATAAACCAGTGGAAATTATTTTGCCAATAACGATTTCTTCCTCAATGTGATACCATTCAACCGCTGCTTTACAAAGAAGAAGTTCGACTCCATCCTTTTGAAGCAGTTGCAGAAACTCGAACACCTGCGAATCTTTAGTCGCTAGGCGTACACTATCTCCTAAGAAAAAAATCGTTTTCGGTTTGATTGGTTGTTTGGATAACATTTTGAGAAATCCTCTCATCATTTTGTGTCCAAGTTCCGGATCTCCCTCCCCCATTCGTTCCCCTTTAAGAATAAGCATTTTGTCAGCTAGCGATGCCATAATGCGTCCGTTCCTCCTTAAATAATTTTTTTCTTTTGGGGATAATAAGGGCACTCCAGTTTAATACATTGTTTATTGCGCCAGAAATCTTTACATAGCGGAGTGGTATGAGCCTTTTGGGGGAACATGACCACCTCTTCGCGCTCCAAAATATCGATTGCTGCTAGAAGTGCCGAATAGGTGCTTCGCTTACAACAACGCGGACCTCCGAAAGCTCCCACCCGTTGGAGGACTTCTCCGGTATTTCGGTTGGTTTCACCCCAACCTTCTTTTTTGAGTGAGGTTAAATGTCGTAAGACACTTAGCCCTATACCCGCACCTAATCCGGCCCCGCAGCTACCCCAACTACCGCAGATGCCACCTGGTAATTGACCGGAGCGTATGATAGCATCCTGAATTTGGGCCTTTTCAATGGCTATGCCTAAATTGCGCAGAGTTGCCAGTAGGGTTGCCGGTACTAATTGATGGTGTTCAGGACCGTGCATATGAAAAGCTGGTGTCCCCATAATCTCCCGAGCCAATTCAATCGGATTAGTCTGAGTGGTTTTCTCTAAGATAACTTCAATCATTCGTGAGCCGTCGGCCCGATGGCATTCATTACAAATAAAATGTCCGTCCGGGCAGATGATATTACTGTGCTGATTATTGCCGCAGTAAATACATTTTTGCATATTACCAGTTTCAGCATAGATAAGTTCCTTGCCACAAATCAGACAGCCTTCAGAATGCTTGATCGGTTCCTTTACCGCTGTTGTTTGGATTTTTAACTCTATCAAAAAGTTCACCCTCCTGTTAGATTGGCTCATATACCCCTACCCCGGGTGGGTAGACTCAGTTTATTATATCACTTTTGCACGATAAAGAAACATAACTTTCAGGTGGAGTTCTAAACTCCATCTGAAAGTTATGTTTACCATTCAAACTGTTCTTAATCCCATTTAATATTTACCTACGGCAATTCTTCGCATTCCTAGCTACCGAACCCAACCACCCCTGCACTTCCGTTGTCAGCTGATCTTTATTCAGCTTCCATTGCCAATTCCTTTCGCTATAATAGTTAAAAGAAAACTGGGTGATTCAAACAAGAGCAAGTTTTGCCTCGATCGGGCAATACTTGCTCTTGTTATACTAACTCAACTTTCGCAGCTCCAATCAGTAAGATAAACCCTGATATAGGTGGGTAGAGCCATGATCCATTGTTGGAAATGACTTTGAATTAATTTGGATAGTTTCTTTCCAGCCTTTTCGGAAACATCATTAATAATATCCAATAGCTGTTGAAGCGCAACCGCCCAATCCGGTTCGCTAACCTCATCACACAATAGCGAAAATAGTCCTCCCAGCGTCCGGTCATCGCTGTTTTCTCGATACTGCCAAGCGAGAAGGATATATCGAGCATAAACAATGGTCGTATGGCTAATCAACATGTCATAGGAACGACCTTAAAACTCCTTTTTTGGTAGTTGATTTTTCTGTTCCTTTTGAGCTATCATTTTCAAGTAGAAAGCACCTTTTTTTATTTGGTAGTGGGTTCTGGACAAATTCACTACACCAAATAAGCGAGGTGTTTTCTATTGTCAATGAGCATATTGATGGAGAACTTTCTCCTTTAACACCTAGGCTCTAATTAAACTTTCGCTCTGCGAAAGTTGAGAAGGTAATGTTAAAGTGACATAAATTTGATAAGAAACACACGGTTTCTCGTTTAGCACCCTCCTCAGCCAGTGCGCGGAAGTCCAGCCTTCGAGTCTCCAGGCCCTCTATCCCCAACACTCGTAATTTTGTCACTATTACATTTTGGACATTTTTTGTGATCTTTTTGGCTAATACTACAAAAAACCTCAAATTTGTGTGCGCACTCTTGACAAACTAAAATATATCTTGGCATTTTAATCTCCCTCCCTGATGAGTTATCTTCCGTAGATCATAACCATAATAATTCAGATCTATCTCTAACAATTCTTTAATTGGATGCCGCCACTATTGATCACCTTCTCTTTGACAATGTATTGCTAAAGCTGTGGCTCTGGCCCCATAAGTAGCGCCCGCTGCTTTAACCAAGTCCAGAATCTTAAAGGGTCTCTCTGGGTTGCCAAAAGGAGAGGTAGTTCCTAATCCTTGCCCAGGCGTGGTTCATACCAGCATTGCGGATCCGACGCCATAATGTCTCCGGTAAGACTGTAGGCCATTCGTCTACAGCCCCCACAGACGAATCGCAACTCGCACCTGCCACACTTGCCTTTTAATTTATCCCTGTCTTTCAGTAAATTTACCAGATCCGATTTGCGCCATAGATCACTGAGTTTGTTTTCTCTTAAATTACCTATACACGTTTCGGGAGCAACGATATCCCCGACATATACCTGACCATCAGCACCAATAATATATTGCCAAATACCGGTAACACATCCGGCTGGTGAATCAACAAAGGTCCCAACCCGTTTGGGATCAATGGAAATATTCAAAGCATGTTCATCTTCACTTATTTGATAACGATCCTCAAAAAGCACCCTGCTTGCCCCGTGGATTTTCTTTTGTTCAACTAAGATCCTTTGCCATTCTCTGGTTTGTTCTTTTGATAACATTAAATCCTTTGAGGCCTGCCCTCTTCCTATCGGGAGAAGTTGGACCATTCCCACATCCACACCCAACTCAATGCCTAGCTTTGTGAGTTCTCGAATTTCATCGAAATTCAGTTTAGAAATTGTAGCTATCAGCCATATGCTCGGGAATTCTTCTTCGACACAGTTTTTTAAAGCCTGGATGCATTTTTCAAAAGTCCGTTTTCCACGGTTCCAATCATGACTATCCTTAAGTCCGTCGACACTGATTTTGATCTGAGAAAACCCGACGCTTGCCAACGCCCGCACATAATGCTTATCAGCTAACAACTGACCATTGGTATTTAGTGCTGCCATCATGCCATGACGTTTTACCGCATAATTAGCTATTTCTAATAGATCCATCCTTAAGCTGGGTTCCCCTCCTCCGAACACGATAGCCTGTGTGCCGGCTTCGGCGATGTTATCAATTACTTTAAGGGCTTCACTGGTGGAAAGCTCATCTTCTAATGGGGCATGGGACTCAGCAAAACAGTATTTACATTTCAGATTGCACCCTTCCGTTGTACTAAACCAGCACATCATCGGTTTAGATTCTATAACCATTTTATTGAATTTTTCTCTGGTAATTTCCAAAAACTTCGCTGGGGACAGACCGTTTATCATAACAATACCTCCCTGAAAAATATCTGTTTACCTTGAAAAAACTCGGTTGAAAATGGTTATGTTGGGGCTTCAATTGACTAAAAGCTTCCATGGCGGCAATCGCAGTATTATTTATAGAAGGGAACATTATTGTCCAAAGAACCCGGCTGATGTTTGACAGGTGACACATTTCAAGCCCATACCCTTTAACAGTTTCCAGACATCAAGCATTTGTCCCGGTGATGGCCGTTTAATATCCAGACTCCTAAATTCCGGCCTGTAATCAAGAAGACAAACCTGTACTGAAGAGTCGATTGCTAAAAGGCGGGATGCTATTTCTTTAACTTCCTCTATTGTGATAAGTGAATTATTATACACAATACCAATGCCAATAAAAATCCTGTCCCGGTAGTGCTCCAGCAGATACTCAACACTTCGCCATGTTTGTTGTAATAACCGACGGGTAAGATGTGATGAACTCAAACCTGATATTTTAGCGAAGGTTTCCAATCGTGCTGCTTTAATATCCATCCCGATATCCGTCATCCCGGCGGCAACAAGTTTATCTATATAATCCGGTGTTAACATAGCGGTGCTGGTGTCTATATGAAGGTGTACTTCAGGAGGGCTGAGTTTATGTAAATTTTCAAACAGTTCAATCAACCAACGGTTATTTAAAGTACACTCTCCACCAGATATTGTGATTCGGTCCACATTATAGGACCGCCTTTTGGAATCAAGTATAATGGCCGTTTGCTCCGGCGTCAGTGGAGTACCCCTTGATGCATATGTGTATGGCCAGTTTTGGCATGAAGGGCAACGTAAAATGCAACCCTGGGTAAAGGCAACAACTTCAGTATAGCGAGGTATGGTAGCAAATAACGACTTTTTTCTCAACCAGTGAGGTGTACCTACTCCCCCAACCGTGTGGGGTTCGAATGCCGCAACCATTCGCAGAGGAGGGTGTTCCTCTATAGCCTCAATCCTAGTATCTATTCTCATTCCATCACGTATTGGCGTAATGCACGATGTTTTCAATTCACCATCCACTAATACGGCGCAACTCCAACAACCTCCTGTGCGGCACGGAGCATGGACTTGTCCTTCTCCGTGAAAATGTGAAATGGTATATCCGGCCTTTTCCAGTGCCTTTAGTATTGTAATCTGTTCATTAAATCCGTATTGCTTTTCATCAATAATAATGTCAATTATTTTTTCGCAGTCGTCTACCGATTTCAGATAACGGGCATTGCTGGGGCAGGCTTCAACACATGCACCGCAACCTGTACATTCTTCATGATTGTCAAGGCAACTAAGAAATTCATGGCAAAAACCACAATTTTGGCAGAGTTCTTCTCTTTTTTGGGATATCTTTCTAATTATCACAGGAATACCTCTCAGCTTCCATTCCCATTTGCCACCCTAATTCCAGTGCTTTGATGTTTAGTTCCACCGTGCCTTTAGGAGCCCGTTGCTGAACAGCCTGCAAAACATTCTCCAAAGGGATTTTACGACTTAATGAAGCTACAACGCCCAAAGCCACTACATTAGCGCTTTGTTCGGAACCGAATTGAGTACGAGCAGTATTAGTGATAGCCAACGAATAAAAATTAGTACTACGCGGCTTAACCTCCGTAACTTGGGAATTATCGACAATCAAGATGGCATCTTCATTAAGATTCAAACCGTACTTTTTATAGGCTTCTAGACTGAGAGTTAAAACAAAGTCTGGTTTTTCGACTTTAGGGTAATGAATCGCTTCGTTGCTGATGATGACTTCAGCTCGACTGGCACCTCCCCTAGCCTCAGGACCATAGCTTTGACTCTGAGAGACATTTTGCTCAGCATTAATTCCTGCCTCCGCCAACATTATCGCAGCCAATATCAGGCCTTGTCCGCCTGTTCCGGTTAACAGAAATTCTTGCTTAGCCATCAAGACTGCCCTCCCTTAATTTCCGCTGTAGTTTCTTATATTCTCGCGTAAACTCCGGTGCCTGTGACTTAAAGATCTCGCCGATCTGGAAATCTTCCTCGTGGGCAGCCAGTTGCCCTGCTTTGATGGCGTGCTCCTTTTGCCAGAGCAGCATATCCGCTGGGGTTTTAAATTTGTTTCGACGTCCATAGGAAACAGGACACTGGGAAATGACTTCCACTAGCGAAAAACCCAGATTGCTATACGCATCGATAACTAATTTCGTAAGGAGTTGATTATGGTAAGCCGTGGCTCTAGCCCCATAAGTAGCGCCCGCAGCTTTAACCAACTCCAGAATTTCAAAGGGTCTCTCTGGGTTGCCATAAGGAGAAGTTGTTCCCCGTTTGCCATGAGGGGTTAAGGGGGAAGTCTGACCACCCGTCATACCATAAATGCTATTATTAATTACTATAGCTGTTAGATCAATATTGCGCCTGGCGGCATGAATTAAATGATTACC
>LOEW01000120.1 GCA_001516045.1 Desulfosporosinus sp. BRH_c37 | reverse complement strand
ATCGGGACTCCTGCATACGGATCGCGATTAATATTGTCCATCATCCAATTTTCCGAAATCACCATTCCACCTGGGCCTGCTCCATTTGGCCAAATAGTATGTGGAGCATTTGAAGTGCGGTCTGTCATAAGGCAAAATGCGTTGTTATACTGGCCTGTTTCGATACTCATTGCCGCTAGATTAATGCAAGTAGTCGACGTGGAACACGCCTGAGGGATATGACAGCCGGGAATTTCGGTTGCACCCATTAGGGCGGCCGCCCAAGGAGCGGCGTAAAAGTTATAAGGTTGCCCGATGGTTTCCCCTAAAATGAGGTATTCAAATAACTTTACATCAATTTCCTTTGCCGCCAGCCATCTCTTAGCAGTTTTCGCCGCTAGCTCAATGGAATGTTCATTTTGTAGACTCCCCTGCCAGCGAGCAAAAGGGGAACTGTAGTAGCCACGATAAGGAATAAATGCTTTAGTGTACATAATAACCTCCTCGTATAATTGTTATTCAGTGGTTTTGGGGCACCCCCATGATAATCATCCCAATTATGACATTTAAGCCCTAGCCAGCTCCTTGCAACGGCTAAATGAAGTAGTTATTCTATAGAAAACCCTTTAAGTTTTCCTTGTCTTAAAATCCGATTGTATCTCCGCCGTCGACAAATATTACCTGTCCCGTTATATAACTTGCTTCATCACTAGCAAAAAAGAGGTGCATGTTGGCAACTTCTACAGGTTTGGCAAATCGCTTAAAGGGTATCGCATCAATTAGTTTTTGGCGAATACCTTCTGGTATACCTGCTGTCATTGCCGTTTCCGTTCCACCGGGGGCTACACAGTTAACATTAACATTATATCTAGCCAATTCTAGAGCTAAAACTTTCGTAAGTCCGATCACGCCGCACTTTGAGGCCGCATAATTGGCTTGTCCGACATTTCCCAATGCTCCGATGGACGCTGTGTTGTTAATCTTGCCGTATTTTTGTTCTATCATTGGCCCCATGGCTGCCTTTGCACATAAGAAACTACCCTTGAGATTAATATCAATTACTGCATCCCATTGCTCTTCAGTCATCTTCCTAATCAGGGCATCTTTATTTACCGCAGCATTATTGACCAGAATATCTAGTCTGCCATAAGTACTGACTACTTTTTCGACCATGGCTTCAACGTCATTTTTATTTGTAACGTTTACGGGAATTGCCATCGCTTTTAAGCCCTTGGCATTTAATTCATTCGCAAGACTCTGAATATTATCTTCTACAATATCACTGACAATAACAATCGAACCTTCTTCTGCAAAACGCCTGGCAATGGCTTCGCCGACACCCCTCCCAGCACCTGTTATAAGAGCCACTCGCTCATTTAATCTCAATTCCTTCTACCCCCATATATTATTAAGATATATACTTTTTCCGTCTTAATAAGATGTTATTAGCTATTAATCAAGACCAAGTCCCCATCAATACAACATCACGAGATATTAGTCACCAGCAGCTTTTTTACCCCTTCTTTAAATTATATTAAAATTCTTACTATTCAACATTTTAAGCTTAGAAATATATAAGTACTATAGTAAATATTTATAAAAATAAAATAGACCTTCGTTAATACTTAACAAAGGTCATTTTCGGTATACTTCTCTTCCTCTTCCCAATAGGCGCTCCAAAGGTGAAATGTTAATGCGCACAACTTTTAAAGGGGTGACCAACTGTCTGATGTATATAATTGCTGTTCTGTACAGATGAATCGATTTCACGATCGACACTGATATGATTGAACGCAGTGTGAAGTAAAACTTTCATGCACGGTGTGGGACAGGGTAAAAGGCAGCGAAAATATCGAAGCCTTAGTTATTGTTATTAAAGAAGCCATTCAGTGCGTTACTCTAACATTCGACTTTTCAGATGTTAGTTCATACAGTATTAATACTGATGTCTAGCCTTTTAACCTAGCAACGTGTAACACGAACCGTCCCGCTAAGTATTAACTTAGGCTGTATGCTTCTCAGATTATTCCTTTTTCGTGTTCAGTCACTTTAACTCGCTTCCACATTGGACTCAGGATTAATTATTGAGTTCTTTTCCAAAAGACCTTGAAAATCCTTAGAAAGAACAGACCTAATAACAATGTACAGAATACCTAAACCCATCCAAATGAATCCTACAGTTTTAGAGAGGGGTGCCATACTAAACAGGATAAAGGTACAAATTATCATGCCTAACAAAGGAAATATTAAATGCGATATTATTTTCCTGCTTTTATTCTTGATAAAGTAATGACTAATTACAGAAAGGTTTACACAGATAAAGCCGAACAATCCTCCAAAGGTTACCATTTCTGCAAGAGTTCCCATAGTCATTACCAATGCGCCCATGCCACCTATTATACCCATAAACAGAACGCTGTAGGTCGGTGTTTTATATTTCGGATGGAGATAGGCAAAAAATTTAGCTGGTATTAATTTGTCTCTCCCCATGCCATAGAGCAAACGGCTTGCTGCTGATTGACCAGCCATAGCTGTTGCTGCACCAGAAATAGCGATTATCAATGCGACATAAGTCTGCAGAGCAGATCCCCCAACCGTCATGGAAATATCAAAAAAAGCAGTATCAGGATTACTGAATGAATTGAAGTCAGGGGCAACTAAAGCACCGAAATATGCAACAGATAATAAAATTACAGTTTCAATCACACATGCAATGATTATGGCTTTACTTATTTTTTCACTTGTTCCTTCTACTTCTTCAGACAAGGTTGTTATGGCATCAAACCCTAAGTAGCTTGAGACTGCCAGTACTGAACCAGATATAACCGCTCCCAATGAAAAGGTGTCAGGATTATAGATTGCTTGCAAAGAAAAAATTCCTACGGTCTCTCCCGTTATAGCAAATTTAACTCCAGCAAATACAAAGGCAAATATTGCTATAATCATTAAGCCAGTGATAATAAAATTCACCTTCGCGGCCACATCTACACCAATTATATTGATTATTGTCACAGGTATCAAATAGATCAGCACCCATCCCCAGATCGGTATAGCGGGAAAAAGTGCATTTGCGAAATTAGAGCTTACCACATACAGTAACATTGGGATTAAAAAATAGTCAAGAAGCATGACCCATCCGGCAAGAAAGCCTAGCTTAGGGTTTACAGAACGTTGAGTATAGCTGTAGGTAGAGCCCGCGATGGGATAAGCTTTGACCATCTTACCGTAACTTAAAGCTGTAAAGATCACCGCAATAAAGCCAAAAGCATACGAGAGAAAATTATGTCCCTGAGAAATTTGAGACATAACCCCAAAAAGTGTCATGCTGGAAAGCGGCGCCATGAAAACTATTCCAAAAATCACTAAATCACGTACAGATAGAGAGCGTTTTAATTCCTGCTTATAACCAAAAGACTCGACGCTTACTTTTTGATCCATACTTTACACCTCATTCTTAGTTATTTTTCACGATATAATCCTATTTAGATAAATCAAAAAGAATAATCTTAGTATTAATCCTACCAACCGCGTTCTGACATCCTTTCATTTTGATTTATTACTGAAAGCTCAAGTCCCTCCATTTCATCACCTAAATTCTTGGAAGCCTCCACTATAGCTTCAACATCCATATAATGGGTGGTTGCACTTACAATCGCTCTAGCTCGGGCTACGGGATTTTGTGATTTAAATATTCCAGATCCAACAAAAATTCCATCACAGCCCAATTGCATCATTAACACTGCATCCGCAGGTGTGGCGATGCCACCAGCTGCAAAATTAACTACCGGTAATTTACCACTTTCCGCTACTTCTACAACTAATTCATAAGGTGCGCCCATATTTTTGGCAGCAGACATAAGTTCTTCTTTTGGCATATTCTTTAACTTTCGTATTTCCCCTTGTACCATTCTCATATGACGAACAGCTTCCACTACATTACCGGTCCCGGGTTCACCTTTAGTTCTAATCATGGCTGCCCCTTCACCAATGCGTCGCAATGCTTCTCCTAAATTCCGTGCACCACAAACAAAAGGCACACCAAAAACATTTTTATCGATATGAAATTCTCCATCAGCGGGTGTCAGTACTTCACTCTCATCAATGTAATCGACACCTAATCTTTCTAAGATCTGAGCCTCAGCGAAATGACCAATTCGGACTTTCGCCATTACCGGTATAGTAACCGCATCCATTATCTTTAAAATAATTGTTGGATCAGCCATTCTTGCTACTCCGCCAGCTGAACGGATATCTGCCGGTACTCTTTCCAAAGCCATAACTGCACATGCACCAGCATCTTCTGCAATTTTAGCCTGTTCAGGAGTGGTCACGTCCATGATTACTCCGCCTTTAAGCATTTCTGCTAAGCCGGTTTTTAACTTCAAAGTACCAATCTCCTTCATGTATAACCCTCCTCAGAATGGGATAGCCATGCCCAACTCTTCCTCAGTAATATCAAAGATCACGTTATGTGGAGGTAATTCCTCATGGTACATGAACTCCGGTAGCCTGTTATCTTTTTCTGTAAACCCTGCAGCTTTGTTAAATTTCTTTTCTAAGCTGATCGTCTGCACACCGATCCCAATTAAGCGGTCCAGATCCAATTCACCGCCAAACTTACCAGCCATCATCTCGAGTAGATAGCCGACATTTTCAGGTTTATCAGTAGCCATACTAGAAAACAAACACATCCCTAAGCTATCAAAAGTGGCCATTAATACTTGCATCATGGTTGAAGCCTCGACTTGACCCTCTTTTTTCAACGGGTCTAAACCCGGAAAGCCCAGTAAATTTCCGCTGTATGATCGGCACCAATCGGTGTAGTGGCAAAGGTTACGCCTGTCCCTTTTAGAGCTCTTGGATCATAACCAGCTAAGGCTTGCCCTTTCACTGCTGGTATCCTCTGAACCCCGAGTTGCTTACCTGCATAGACTGTACCCTGACCAAGGATTTTGCCGAATTCGGTTCCTGCCATCATTTCTTCAACAAGCTTAATTGCGCCTTGTTCATCACCGAAACCAATTTTGCCAGCTTCCATGCAAACGCCTATCGTGGCTCCCGTCTCAATCGTATCCAGACCAAAATCATCACACATCTTATCAAGTGCAGCAATCGTATCAAGCGAGGAAATCCCGCAGTTTGATCCCAGTAAGGCAAGTGTTTCATACTCTAATCCGGACGTAAGATAGTCGCTATGCTTATCATTATAAATATTTGAACAACCAATTGCGCAGCCGGAAAGGCAAGCATGTCCATTTTTCCCCTTGCGTTGGCTTTGAATTTCCAAGAGATGCTCCCCGCTGATACTTTCAGCATGTTCGAAATTGCCAGTACTGTAATTTCTCGTTGGCAAGAACCCCATGGAATTCGTCAGATTTATCAGCATAGCGGTACCTAAGGCCGGCAGTCCTTGGCCAGTTAATGGATTCTCTTTGAGTGCCTTAATGTAGTTTTTGGCTCCATTCATAAATCTGTCTTTATCAACGTAAGCCGAATTCAAAGGCCCTCCCATATCCAAAACAATGGCCTTAATCCCTTTTGAACCCATGACTGCTCCTAAGCCGCCTCGGGCAGCTGCCCGGCTGGGGGTTTTGTTACTGCTGGTAACCTGTAAGGTAGAATTAAGGTAACCCTTTTCTCCTGCCCCCCGATTGAAACGATACCTATCTTATCCCCATAAGTTTTTTGCAACTCTTCTGTCAGTTGATAATTATTTAATCCTGCATACTGGTCACCCGGTATTAACTCAGCTTTGTCCTGATTAATTAATAAAATTGATAATCCTGCTTCTGCTGATTTCCCTTCAATAATAATGGACTTGATGCCCACTTTGGCTATCATCTGAGCCACAATTCCCCCGGCATTGGCTTCTTTGATCGTACCGGTCAGGGGACTTTTCCCACCGACGGAAAGCCTGCCTGAGCTTGGTGCCGCACTATCAGTCAACAAGCCTGGACAGACGATGAACTTGTTGCCGGAGCCCAATGGGTCACATTGAGGGTAAACTTCATCGTTAAGTAGTTTAGCAACTAAGTCCCGTCCCCCAAATAATTTATATTCTTCCTTGACATCTTCATAATTAACTGATTCAGTCTCCATATTAATACGAAGAAATTTATTCACGCTAATGCCTCCAAAACATCCTGCTTATTTAAGGAAACCTAGCTTGCCAAGCCTTTATGTTTATGGCCCCTCAATTAAGTGACTAATCGAGGGGCGCAGAATCTTATGATTTCGTGCAATTGAACAACCGAAGTTAGGTGTTACTTTCTAATACAGTATCAATACTGGTATATGATAAACCCAGAGCTTCGGCAACCGCCTTAAAGGTTACTTTTCCGTCGATTACGTTAATTCCTTTCATTATAGCTTTGTTATCTAAGGCCGCTTGCCTGAAACCTTTGTTAGCGATTTGTACTCCATAAGGAATAGTGACATTCGTTAATGCTATAGTCGAGGTACGTGCTACAGCTCCAGGCATATTAGCAACAGCGTAATGGACTACACCATATCTTTCATAAGTTGGATCACTGTGGGTCGTGATTCGATCGATGGTTTCAATAGACCCCCCCTGGTCAATGGCTACATCAACTATAACCGATCCAGGTTGCATAGATTTTACCATCTCTTCAGTCACCAATCGAGGAGCACGAGCACCCGGAATTAGCACAGCACCAATAAGCAAATCTGCTCTCTTCACCGCTTCAGATATATTTAATCTGCTGGACATCAAGGTCTTTAAACGTCCCTGGAACTGGTCATCCAGTTGACGAAGACGATCTGCACTGATATCCAATAATGTAACACTTGCCCCTAAACCGACGGCCATTTTAGCTGCGTTAACACCTACGATACCGCCCCCAACAATGACCACCTCTGCAGGTGCTACACCTGGTACGCCCCCTAGAAGTACACCTTTACCGCCTTTGGATTTCTCAAGAAACTGAGCTCCAATTTGTACCGACATTCGACCTGCTACTTCACTCATTGGGATTAGTAGTGGAAGTGCTCCGTTATCTAACTGAATTGTTTCATAGGCAATACCTACAACTTTTTTGTCTATAAGGGCCTGAGTTAATTCCGCTTCTGGAGCAAGGTGCAGGTAAGTATAAAGAATTAAACCTTCACGAAAATATCCATATTCTTCAGGCAGCGGCTCTTTAACCTTAATAACCATGTTAGCAGACCAGACATCTCTTGCTGATGGAACTATCTTAGCACCTGAAAGCTCATAATCTTGATCTGTAAATCCACTACCTACTCCAGCATTCGATTCAATCCAGACCTCATGACCATTATTTAAGAAAGCAATGACGCCAGAGGGCGTTACCCCAACTCTATTCTCATTATTCTTGATTTCCTTCGGAACTCCGATAATCATCTTTTTATTCCTCCATTTAATCTAAAGTTAGTTTATTAGTGCGATCACTTATTAAGCTCTATCCCCAGTTCTCTATTGACTTCAACGGAAGCATCCCTAAATTTTCTTAACTTCATCTAGGAAAATGTCCACCCCTTTGACAGCTAGTTCTCTGGTGATTACTAGCGATGGCATAAACCGGAAAACGTTGGCATACCGCCCGCACGGTACCATGATTATTCCGCGATTAAGCATGCCCATTATGATCTGGCCAATAGCATCGCCATTCAACGGTTCGCGGGATTCTTTGTCTTCCACCAATTCGATGCCAATCATTAGACCTTTGCCGCGTACATCACCGATCACTCTGGTATCCTTCGCCCCTTCCAGTAGCAGGCGAGAGATTTCTTGGCCCAATTCCCCGGCCCGTTTAATCAGCGCGTTGTCGTTTTCGGTCATGATATCGATGTTGGTCATGCATACCTTACTGTTCAACGCATTTCCCGCCCAGGTATTAGGTTGTGAACCATCAGCTATTTTAGCCGCCAAATCCTTTCTCATCGATAGACCGGCCATGGATAAATCACCGCCCATACCTTTACCCCATGTGATCATATCCGGCTCTACATCATAATGATCAATACACCACATTTTTCCGGTACGCCCTGCTCCAGCTTGGACCTCATCGGAGATGTACAAAGCCCCATGTTTTTTACAGGCTTTTTTGACTATTTCCAAGTAACCCTGTGGTGCAGGCACATACCCGCTTTCGCCTTGCTGAGCTTCAATAATCAGAGCCCCTACCTCATCTGCCCCCGTATACGGTGTATTGAGCACATAATCTACGTACTTGGCACATTGCAGCTTACAACTAGGATATTCCAGTCCAAAACAGCAGCGATAGCAATATGGATAGGGCAAATGGATCACGCCGGGAATGAACGGCCCAAAGCCATTTCGATAATTTTCGCCCGTAGTCAGCGAAGTGCCGCCGATATTTACGCCATGGTAAGCACCATGAAAGGCTGCGATTTGAGTTCTACCGGTCATTTTGCGGGCGAACTTGATAGCAGTCTCCACCGCGTCGCTGCCGGATTGGTTAAAATAAGTGACGCAATTATCACGAAGCCCCTGAGGCATCACACTGGAAACTTTCTGCGCCAGTTCAACGCGCCTAACATTAGATACATCAAGCGCATGCATGAGCAGACCCATTTGGTCTTGCATGGCTTTGACGACGCGCGGATGACACCTTCCTACAGAATTAACGGCTACTCCGGCTGTAATATCAATGTACACATTGCCATCCGGATCCTTTACTGTAGCCCCTTTCCCTTCCGCAAATACCACGGGAAGCCTACCGCCACCACGAGCCAGAGACTCGTACTCAATTGAATCGTTGATATACTTTTGGCTCTTTGGGCCGGGAACCCCAGCAGTTATCATTTGCGGGGCCTCTGCATAAGAAAGTTGGGCCAATTCAATCTCACTGATTATTTGCTCTTTTTCATTGATTCTTTCAGAACTCATTATTTAAACCTCCATATAAGATAAATAGTCATTTCTACTTCGCTAATGTTCTTTTGTATTTCTGTTCCAGAACATCAAACTGAGTTCTGGGGCGCAAAAGGTTCGTTTTTGTTATTGAAGAATTCGGGCAAGCGATCATGGACCTAGCTAAAACTGGCTGCTTGGTTGTACCTTCGCTCAACTGTCAGGGTTTTGAAGCCCAGTTTAATAGTCGCCAGCATTCCAAACTTCCCCATCGGTAATTCCCGCCATCTTGCAAACCAGATTCATGTTCTCTTAGACTAGTTAACCCATTATGCTCGATTTTTTCATCCCCCTTTCAATAGAACAACCATTCTTTAGCAGTCAAAGGTCTAATATTAACAATTCATTGAACATTCTAACTAATTAATCTATTAGTTAATTATAATATCTTTTTTATTTTAATATAGGAGAAAACGGAACATTGGAAAACAGGTCACGTAGCAAGATTGACTCCAACGATCGACACCCATATATCGGCAAATTATTATCAAGTTATTCTAAAAATCGAAACACTTAGAAAAAATAAAAGCTATTATTTCAACATTTAGTCAAAAAAAAAGAGTGTAAAATCATCTGAAGTGCTGATTCTACACTCTTAACTTAATATTAGTAACACCCCAAAAAAAGGATTCTTTGATATAAATTATTTTTTGATCAATGAAAAAGTATCTTTTAATTTAGCTGGAGTTAGGTTACAAAACTTTTTAAATTGATTATTAAGATGTGATTGATCATAATATCCATTTTCATTAATAATATCCGAATAATCATAATTTTTTGGGTCTATTATCATCTTCAAAGAGTTTTGAAACCTAATAATTTCACTAAAAACTTTAGGAGATAACCCAATAAATTCTTCGAATTTTTTACGTAGATATCTATTAGAATATCCAGTTTCTTGAGCTAATTGGTCTATAGTCAAATTACCCCTTGCTATACAAATTGCCTTAATTGAATAACTTACAATATTCGGTACAGTATATAATTTTAACGTAGAACTATTAATGAAATTGACTAACAACTCCGTTCTTTCTTTGAAAGACTGTGCTTCTCCAATTTTATCCACAATCCCATAAGCACTTGATATTACATCAAGCAAAGGAATCTGTTTGTTTATGAGCTCTTTCATTAAATATATTCCTTGTCCAGGCAGATATCTAATTCCAAAATATTCAGTGTTTTCTTTAAAAACAATTTGTTTTCCTTGAAGGACAGTACCAATAATATTAGCTGTGGATTTTTTCGGATTACAACAAAATGTTAAATCAATACATCCATCAGGAACAACCAAAGTTGAATTAAGCGAATCCCTGCTCGTTTTAAATTGGTAAATTAAGGTAACATCTTGACTAATCAGATCGCGTCCCCGTTTAAGTTCGATGTAATGGTCCATGTTGAATTCGAACCCAGGTTGTAAAGGGTGATAACTTGAAATTTTCTTTTGCAGAAAATCATTATTATACATTTAAAACGCCCTCTGTTCAAAGTATTACGTAACACTATTTGAGGAATGAACCAGCAATAACTATCCGTTGGAACTAGTTATTGATCATGACCAAGGCCTCCATCAATACAACAAACGCGAGAATTCGCTACCCACAGATTTTTCACCCTTTCCTTGAATTTTATTAAAATTCTTACTATTCAATAGTTTAAACTTAAAAAACTAAAAGTACTATGGTAAATGTTTATAAAAATAAAACCGACCTTCGTTAATGCATTACAAAAGCTGGTTTTAGCTATATTGTCGAATTTCAAGCTTTAGTTAATGTAGAGTTTCACATGACTTTATATACGCTTCATCTTTGAAATTTCCGAAAAACGATTCCCAACAAGCCAATGATTATTGCAGGAGCGCCGCACATTATCCCTAAATCGCACCCGCATTTGCCCATCACATCCACTATCCTACCGTAATAGAAGCGGGAAACAAGCGTTGTTGCCGCCAGAACTGCAAAAAACACCCCAACGTCATTCCGCCCCTGATGACGCATGAACAAAGCCAGGAAGGAAAAAAGTGAACTGTAAGCAACTGCAATTAGTAAAACTACTATCGCAGGACGCAAGGTGGCTTTCTCCAAAAATACCAGCTTATCTTCTTTTTGGCGACCTTCCAGTTTTGAAAATTTGATATTTAGGGCCAATACAATAGAAATTATGCATAACAAAGCAGCAACAACGAACCATATTCGAAATGAAAAAGTTTCTATTAACCATAGGCTGAGCGCTGGAGCGCTTGCCATGGAAATGCTGGACGCAGCGCCGAAAGAACCCAGTCCTTCTCCCAACCGGTCCTTAGGAATCACATCCGTAGCAACCGTACCTAACGAAGTGGTGCAAATACCCCAACCAAAGCCCTGGACGAAGCAAAAGACGAGGAGCGCCGCAACCGGTATTAGCCAAACATAGGCCAAAGTTGGAAGCAAAAATAAAAAAAGTCCAGTAATAAGGATTTTCTTTCTTCCATAGCGGTCCAGCACAATACCGGCCAGGGGGCGGATAATTACTGCAGCTACGCTTATCAAGCCAAGAGCCAAACCGATAGTGCTCGCTAAACCACCAAAATCATATATATAAACTGGTAGAGTTGCTAGAAGACCGTAGAAAGCTATATAAACTGAAAAACTGGAGAAACAAACTAAAAGAATGTTTAAGGTCCACAGCCGGGCTGGGATCTCTTTAACTTTTGCCAACTTAATGACTGATTTCTCTATCACACCGTACACCTCGCGCTCTTCGGTAACTTTTTTGGTATTCATCAGGCCAAGACAGAGCGGGGTTTCCGCCGGTGGTGATCAACGCCTTGACAGGATATGGATTGCTGATTAATCAATAAGTCCCAGTAATACCCCGTTAAAGCCCTTCGGGCTGCATATGGGGTCAATTATCACTAATTTCATGTTAACCTCTATTCCGTCCCTTCGGTTCGGCACAAACAAGAATGAAAAAGAGTTTGCCGGACCATTGGAACAATTCAAAGTGCTTTGCCTTCATTATAATTTAATATTTGAATAATGTTCACTACCTATATCACTTTAGTTTATGCGGATATTATTGATTTAAACATTATAAGTTACATATTTTTTTGAATGTAGTTCATTTTAAGTTTTATCATAACTCATCTACGGAAATCTTTCAACTAATATTTTCCGCCTTACGTTCCTCGAGACTATTGATTTTTACTCAAAGTTGCGCTCACTGTTCGATTAGTATATACCGTCCAGCCCTCAAACATTGAATTGGGACAGCGGTATACTGGCATAGCTGTTGAAGCTAGCACGCCCGGGGCATCTCGACTCCAACTGGTATAAGCACCGCCATTCATAATCACTTTGATAAATCGAGCGGTAAGGGTGCCGTCCTTCTTAACACCCGTCTTGATGGTTGCAAAGGTCTTGTGCCGGGTGGAGTAGTTACATCCGGTTCCCTGATAAGGACTAACCCAACAACGCCAAATATAATAATCCATACCAGCAAAAAGAAGGAAGCAGGTGCGGTTAAACGCAAGTTGATAAACTCCAAGGGAGACCCAGAACGCGCGGTCCCCCTCCTCGAGCCATTTTTAGATGAGACTGTTTTTCAGACAACACTCGGTTTGACCTGAGTGGAGTTGGCACTAATGGCCTCAGGGAAAATGCCCATTGCTTTTGTCAACATGTTTTCTGGTTGAACACGAGCGGTGGCATGAACCAGAAGACGTACAGTACCGGCCGCACGCTACCATGACAAGTCCGCTCTCAAACAAGCCCATACGATCTTCTTCTCCATCGCATTGCCGTTCAACGGCTTGCGGGATTCTTTGTCTTCCACCATTTCGATACTAATCATCTGACCTTTGCAGCGGACATCACCAATTAAGGCCTCCCTCGCAGGATTTTCTCACCAAGAATGTGGCCACGTCTTGCCACTGCGTCAAGAATTTTTTGACGATCTGCCACATCTGCAACTCTTAGCACACCCCGCTGAGCAATATCGCCCCTTCCCATCGCAAGTACTAACTCAACCGGCGTACCGCCAACTGTACTGTACACGGTTGGACCACACCAGGGCAGGTGCTTCAGGGTCTCCTCAAGAGTCGTAATAGACCAGTTCATATGGCGGAGATACTCACCGTCTTTGTATCCCCGGACTTCTGTAACCATCGTGAAATAATCATCGCGAATCTTTCCTTCAACTAGGAGATGAGAATATTCGTTGGGCAAAAGAAAAGTATCTGCCATCGCTTCCATAATATTGATGTTTTCGCGTTCATAACCTTGCTTAATGCTTGCCTTTAGTAATGCTGTTAACAAAATATCCTTCGTCTCAAGTTTTCCGATTCCATTTCCCGACTTCGCCTCAACCCGTCGAATTGGTTTTCCAGCAAAATCCGGAATCAAAACGATATCACCAAGAGCACTGTTCGTATAGACGAGTTTCGTGCCGGCAGGCCCAGGAAAATCGTATTCTTCTTCACTGCCAATAAAATCAACAATTTGCAGTTCTCCATCCTGGTTGCTCAATGGTCCTGGTGGACCTAACCACTGGGAAACTACAACGATTGGTATGACAGGAGCCAAGAACTCATCCGTGTCTATGTACTCATAGAAATAAATCAACACCTCGTCCAAGGTATCGAAATTTTCGATGACATTCTTCACTACCAAACTGATCCAACCACCTGAAATGCCAACATAGGGAATGCCGATGATGTTAGCTTTCTTGAAATCCTCATCGAGCTCAATCTGGGCTGTGAAAGTCTCTTCTTTAGGGGTACCGGGACCATCAGGTGATGTCAACAGATCGCAATAATTAACTGACTCCCGAATGCATGCCTTCATTATCGGAATATTGAACCTGGGGAGAATGGCATTTACGGCTACATCGGATCCGCGGATTACCTTTGCTACGTCATCAATATTACCGGCATCCACCTGGCAATATTGAATATCCTTTCCCTTGATGGTATCGCCCAGCAGCGAGAGGTTCTTTTTCGTATTTTCTAATGCGTCCTTACTGCAATCAGCAAGTACCAACCGTTCAATTTCGGCCTCTTTGGCAAGAAGTCCAGCGAGACCCGTCCCTTCTGCACCACTTCCAAGAATTGTTACTTTCAAACTATTCACCTTCCTTAACGAATTACTCAGCGCTTACAAATGCACACAATTTGAATTATGTTTAACATTATCGCTGTCCCCGACAATTCTCTATTTATTAAGATAATAGTGAAGCGGATGTGCTCTGAACCTTATTTTAGGCAACTTTTCAACCGTAATAAAGCCCGGCTCACTATTGATAATGTCCGGAATACGGTTGATCGTAGGGGTACAGGTCATAATACTTCCCGAAAACTTCTCTTGTTTCAGATAAAGATCAGGGTATCCCTTAATAACCCATATGTTTGTGTCATCTTCACTCTCTTGATAAACCTTCATAATGAATTCAGCCCGGAAATCGATCCCCTCGTCCGTAGTCATCTCATCTATCTGGGCGGCACCCAAAACTTCACCCTTCTTTATTATTCTGCCCAAGGCCACAGAATTAACATCTTCTTCCGCAATTATCGACTCCATGCTCTGCTTCTTCTGCTTAATAGTTAAACCTAAATCGGCAATCACAGACTCTAAAGCTATCCCCATAAAGCCTTCCTCAAGCTTTTGCTCACGTATTTTACTTTCAAATTCCTCTTTCGTCTCCCCAACATGGAAATGTCCAGCAACCACCGGCCCAAAATCATCTGCATTCCCAGTCGCTCGGCCTAAGACGCTTTCAATTGTATGGCTCGCCCCGGTCAGAACTGATACCAGGCTAATCCAGTTGATATCCTGAATACCGCCACCCGTTACCGTGACGCCATGTTTTTTTGCCAGCTCATCTAACTCTTTAGTTATTTCTGGAGAGGTAGTCCAGGGGTAAAGAGCTTCCTCTGTGATCGATATTACATTCACACCGTTTTCGATGCATTTTTTGGTAGGCATATACATTGCTTGCATGTCACTACAAAATGACATGACGGCAATATCAGCTTTTGCACTTGAAAAAACGGCATCAGCATCATTACTGATTTTTACGTTAAGGGAATAACCGAGTCCACATACTTCTCCCAAATCTTTACCTATGTTAGATTTGTTTCCTATTGCCCCTACTATTTCAACATCCTTTTCAATCATTATCCTAGTCATCAGCCTACCCATTTCCCCCACACCATATATAATCGCCTTAATTCTTTTCATTCCCGATATCTCCTCTCATATACTTTTCAAGGGTTATGTTTCACAGGCAAATACGATACCCACAGTGCGACAAATTAAGAAGTTGATAATGCCCGCCGCCTGTATGCATATAAATCGTTTTTTCGGCTCCACAAAATGATAAGGTTCCATCAGATTTTGTATTTAGTGGATAAAAGTTACTCTAGGCCACTAAGAAGTAACACCTCCTCAGTGGCCTAAGTTTTATCACCACATGCAACTCAAATAATAAAATTCTTAGGATCGGCCTCCGATCACCGTCTTGCTCCATATGAACTTCAGATTTACACCTTTAACCTAAAAGTTAGATAACTTCAAAGAAGCTTACGTTCCTACCCAATTTAGACTGACAGGCTGGTTTCCTTAGTGATCGCATTCGTATCGACCTCATCCGGCCAGATAAGTGCGTAGACTTCCGGCTTCTTCGAACGCAGGTAGAGCATCCGCCAGATTCCCAGGATTGAGACCGGAACCATGATCCACGGGAGATTATTGATCCAAGCTATATCAGAGCCAGTCAGCAAAGTGTAATCTTTAACTACCAGGACAAAGGTGGTGCCAAACACCATTAATGCTACAAGCGGCAGCACGAGGGTGCTCATCCAGCGCGGGTCGGCATGGCGGCGGAAGTAGACGATGAAGGCCACAGAAACCGCTATCCACAATGACATTACAGTGAGCGTGCAGAGGCCGCTGAGACTTGCGAAGATCGTTCTGAACGGATCACTGCTGGATAAGGCGAAGAGCAGCATAAGTATGATGTTGGTCACAGCACTGACGAGGTTCGCCCGCTGCGGCGCCTTATGCACCGGATCCACATAAGCCAGGCTCCGCGGCAGGAGATTATCGCGACCCATTGCCAAGATGTACCTCGCGACGACCTGTTGAAATCCAATCATGGACGCAAGGTAGCTGGTGAGAACGAGCACACTCACGAGCGTCTGCACTGACGGGCCAAGGAGCCGCCCAATGACATCGAAGCTAAAATGGCCAAGGTTCTCCATAGCAACATCTTGTACATTCGCCCCCACGACGGCTATTATGCAGGAAATCATGATTATGTATAATATTCCGATAGCCAACACCGCACCATACGTCGCGCGGCCGACTGTCCGTTCAGGATTCGGCGTCTCCTCGGCGTAGACTGCTGCCAGCTCCACACCGCCGAAAAGGAAGAAGCTGAACATTAGCCCGATCGAGAATCCTCTCCAACCGCCTGTAAGAATGGTGCTAGGACTTAAGGATCTCAACAGTAAGTCACCATGGCTGCCCTTGAAGACGGTGGCGATGACGATGATGATCATCATCGCTATCTCGATGATCAGCAAACCGACCTGTACTTTGGCACCGACATCAATGTTGCGGCTGCATAAAAGGCCAATGATGGCTATGGCGATCAGTGTCAACACCCACCACGGAATGTCCAGGCCTGTAAGTTGGAGCACGAGCTGCCCGGCGAAGTAGCCAAAGCCTCCGGCTAAACAGCAGAAGCAGACGATGTAGTTTAACAGAGCGAGGTACGCACCGGCTCCACCGGTCGGACGGCCCAGTCCCTTCGTGATGTAGGCGTAGAACGCGCCGGTCTCTTTGACACGCCGGGACATGGCGGCGTAGCCGGCGGTGAAGCAGAGCATGACGAGAACAGAGACGAGCATGGCTGCTGGCAATCCCGCCCCGTTGCCGAGACCGATACCCAAAGGTAAAATCGCGCAAAAACCGGAGATGGGCGCAAGCATTGCCATAACGAGAATGATGATAACGGGTGTGGTGAGTCGTCCTTGCAGCCTAACTTTCTCGGGCGAACCATTGGACTCAGTATTGATCTGCGATTTCTTAACTTCATCATTAAGTCCAGCACTCATTATTTCGGCCTCCTTAAAAAGTTAAATATTTCTTCTCACATTATTGTTCTTATCATGTTATTACTTCCTTTATCCGAACCAAAGCCAGTATCTAACCCGACCAGTTTTACTTCTGAACTTTGCGTCTACATATATTTGAAGAGTGGGGCATACTGTATTAAACGGTACGCCCATTTAAGAGGTGTTGTAACTTAATTAACTATGACAGGAATTAATTAACATATGCATTACAATACCATTTTGACCAACCTATGACACGTCCGAAAAAATTGTGCTTGCTTGCTGCAAAAACAACCTAGCTGCTTTTATCATATCCACGAAAAAGTACCGTATTTATTTGCCAGATTAATATTAAGTGTTTTAACTGACGGGTCTTAAACCAAGACCCTTCAGTAATTCTTACTTTTATGTTTTTAACTATGCTCTATTTCGTCTTATTCAATAACCCAACGGCACAACTTGTCGCCCTTACCTATACAATGTGTGAATGTGCAGTTAAGGTCTTTGTTTATGGCTTTAACTGAAGCGTTATGACATGCACTGCACCACAAGCACATATTATCCTTAAGGCTATCGTCCATATCCAATTCTTTTGCAGACTCAACTATCGGGCAGGTCCGCGCAACTCCCTCTACTCTATCTTCGGTCCAACCAGTTAATTGGTGGTCATCATAGCCAGCGCCCATCATCATGAGATTCATTAATACACTTGCTTCAAGAGCAGTTCCACCTGTAACTCCATACTTAACACCCATTGCTCTCGCAATCTTTTCAAGCTGTGGTAATTCAATTTCTTGCATTCCATTGATCCATTTATCCCAACCGATTAAGTCTGACAATATTATTGTAGTTCCAACTACGATTCTTCTCTGTATTGCGACTCCCAGCTCCATCTGTTTTTTCTTGTCCCAGTTTTCGACTTTACGCGGTACCCAATATCCTGGACCATAGAACTCTTCCAGTCTCGGATCTACTCCACGTTTTTCATCCCGGTTTCTTTTCATCGCTTGATACCATGCTTCTCCCGGTTTTTGAACCTGACGAAAGTCAATCCAGAATCTGCATAACTTGTCTCCTCTACCTTGGCAATGGGTATGAGTAAACATACATTCAGGATTTGTAGCACGTGTTTCAAAGTTATCATAGGTGTCACACCACAAACCAATATCTTTTATTTCTTCATAATCTCCCACGCCCATCTCTCTGGCGGCATTAATCAATGGACATCCATCAGCGGTGCCTTGCATGTCTTTATCCGTCTGATAAGTGACTCTGTGCCAGTCAAAACCGCAACCCGCAGTTCCTGCGGCACTGATTAAATTGATCTCTACCATACTGTTTCCGGTAAGCCCGAGTTCTTTCCTGAATTCTCTGGCTGCTGCAGTAACACCCTTTGACTGTCTTTCTTCAATTGCATTTAATAACTTTTCCCAACCTACCTCTTTGGCACCCCTTATTAGCCCGGCCATTTGCAGCCTGGTCCAATGATCCTTACCTTGCTGTAGAATATCAAATCCGTCCCAACCTACACCTAGTAGCGTTCTCCCTGTTGTTAAATGGGGTAGAAAAGCACCATCAAAAAATTGCGGTTCCGGTTCCGACTTGCGCTTTTCGTTGAAGTTCTTTTTTAGCGTTTCGTAGTAATTGGTTGTCATTTAAATCTCCCCTTTTTTGAATTTATTCAATCTGGCAATTATTGCTTTTCTGCTTTTATCATATTTCCGAAAACATTTTACTACAATGGCTATTATTTATTATTCATACATTTATCCTGCAATTAATTGAAAATAGATAGTATTCAGTTAATTTAAGTAATAATGCCTATTATCTTTTTGGAGCATAATTTAGTTAAATACAACTGAGCATATCTAGGATGAAACACGTGAAAAAGGGTTTAAAAATGAGCTATATAAGACGCTAGCAGCTGTTGAGAATTGGCTGTGTCGCAATACATTGGCGGCTTTGGAAAATAACAAGGATAGAGTTAGGTCAATGACTTGATGGGACTGGATAATTAAGGCACTTTCTATTCTAATTCTAGCGCAAATTATAAAAAAAAAGAAAGCTCTAGAAAAATTATCGGAGCTTTCATTTTGATGAAATTTTCTAAAACCACACTATAAAAGAAGAACAGAAGGTAATAGTTAAATATTTTCCAGACATAGTTCATGTATTTTTTCAGGAAACAAAAAACAATAATTAAAATCAAGTACAGATATTATTATATCCTTTATAGATATATCAATATCATCATTCAATAATATGTAACGGGCTAACCCTATATCTGCCGAAACCAAATACTCAGCTCGCATCTTTTTTTGATTAATAGTTAGATAGTCATAAGCAGGGTCATGCACAATATCATAAAGGTAGTAATCATAAAAATAGTCGTGTAATTGTTTTTGCAGGAAAATATAAACTTCATCAGTTGTTGTAATTGCTAGTTTTAGAATTTTATTTTTTTGAATATTTTTTAAGAATACTTCATACCACGCAACAAGGTGCGCATAGTTTTTTTCATTTAGTGGATTTACTATATTTAGTTCAGTTTTCAAATCTTCTATGCAATCAGATAAGATTTGATTTAGGAGCATAGGCTTATCCGTAAAATGCATATAAAAAGTATTACGATTAATCATTGCACGTTCTGCAATATTATTAATCGTAATTTGATTATATGGCTTTTCTGTTATTAGTTCTAACATTGCCCCAATAATCAATTTTTTTGTTCTTTTTACACGTATATCAACTCTCGATGAGTTATTCAAGACAATCACCCCTTAAGATAAATATAATCTATTTATCTTAAAAATTCAATATATTCTTACTATTATCAAGTGACTATTAAAACCTGAGTAATTTTTTGTATCCATAAAAAAGTACCAAGGTTCTACTAATGAAATTTTATTTTAAACAACTTCTAAATAATAGGATAGGCAAAATTTGTTTAATATTCTCAAAGAATATCATTTTAAATAGATATGTCTGATAAATATATAGTCAATAAAGAATAACCATTGAAGTAAAATATTTCGTGTATATAATTAAATAGCAATGTTGTTTTGATTTCTTTAGCAGGATTACTTAAAACTTTTAAAATCCCCGCCCCAAAACAAACCGCACTTCTTACAATGGTAACGACTTTAGCAAAAACCGTCGCTATAGTAATTACACTTTCCTTTATTCCCTCAATCCTAAATAAAGGCCCATATTTTTCTTGCCTTTAGGGTTACCCTTTATTGTACTATGTCAATAGATAATAATATAAATAATTAGCTTTGTGGGGGTTGGGTTACTTGGACAAAGATAGAAAATTCCTTTGGACGAAGAACTTTATTTTTATCATGATTTCAAATGTCTTATTATTTTTGTCTTTAGAAATGCTTACCCCAACTCTGCCCCTATTTGCTAAAAGTATTGGATGCACTCCCTCGCAAATAGGTTTGATAATAGGGGTATTTTCAATTACCGCAATATCAATCAGGCCATTTGCCAGCAGCTTAATGCATCTGATGGACAAAAAATATATTTTGCTGATAAGTATTTTGATTTGCTCTCTAGCTACCGGCAGCTACATATTTTCGGTCAACCTTCGTGTTTTTTTGTTATTCCGCCTGATGCATGGATTTGGCTTTGGTATTGCGAGTACCTACTATGCTACATTAGCATCAGAAGAATTGCCACCCGAGCGCTTAGGAGAAGGAATGGGCTATTTTGGAGCTAGTGAATCTCTTGGCATGTCGGTTGGCCCTTTGATCGGCGTAGCATTTCTTAGTGTTTTAGACTTTAGCGGCCTCTTTACGTCGGGAGCGATCTTCTTGTTTCTAGCCGCTTTGATGATTTTAGGAATTAAGCGGCATACAGTCAAAGAAAACTACTCAGCAGAAAATAAAGGCAAAATAATGGCATTTAAATTAATTGAGAAAAGAGTTTTACTGCAATGCTGTTTAGTCATGTTTATCGGCATCATCTTTGGCGGCATAATGTCTTTTCTTTCTTTATTTGCAAAAGACCAGGGGATATCCAGCGTAGCTTGGTTTTTCTTTATCTCGGCATTTATGGGAATTGTCATCAGAGTCGTATCCGGAAAAATATTTGACAAGAAAGGCCCTATATACGCACTTATTCCTGCAGGCTTAAGCTTAATTATTGCTTTGCTCCTGATAGCCTTTAGTCAAACGGTACTTTTGCTGAATATCGCTGCTGCCTTCTATGGCATAGGCATCTATCTGGCTTTTCCTGCATTACAGGCTTGGGCGATATGTTTGGTCGATATCGAAAGCAGAGAAGATGCCATGAGTTCATTCCTTAATTTTTTTGATCTGGGAGTTGGTGGAGGCTCATTGCTTTTAGGCATAATAGCCCAGGCCACCTCATATAAAACAATGTATCTTATCTTGATTGCCTTCATTATCGCTTATTTAGTGCTGACCATTTATGCAGCCAAAAACACCAGTTAGAGGACTACTAGGATCAACAGCGACAATCCCCACCCGGTCTTCTTGAAGGCGATACAAATACCCTCTCCAACTGATTCCCAAAGCGGTCGACCAAAGCGACCGTTTCTTTGCTCTAAACTTATCCTCAAGAACCATCCTCCATCGATGAAAACAATCATGGGAAATGAGAATGAGCAACTCATGGCAGGGAAGGGAGGTTTACTCATATTCCAAAAACCCTACTTGAAACTTATTTATACAAAAGAGCAGAGAACCCGCATTAAAATGTGGGTTCTCTGTACATTTTACCTCCGAGACGTTTCACATCATCTTTCCACATATCGAAGGCAGGTCCTCTTTGTTTTTATGGGATTTATGCATGCTTATTCTAGAAGTTCTCCCCTGGCTTTCAAAAGTCTTTCGGGGAGGTCCGGCTGCATAAGTGAGTTCATCATGTCTGCTCCGTCGTTAAGACCGATAAAGTATCCCAAACAAGAGGAATCGTTAATTAACGCGTTCACAGCATCCTCAATATCGACGCTAAGTTCTTTCGGTATGGTGACGTTGCTGCCGATCAATGTGAGCAACTCCTCTATGGAATCCTTCATGCTCTTGTCTTTCTTTCTTAAACCATCAAACTTTTCGTGAAAAACCCAAGTAAGACCATCAATAACCTCTTTGCTAAACATTCGATAATTCCCCCACTTTTTTGCCTGTCTTGTGTAAATGTTCTGCTTTAACTGAGAAAGCTTTCACTGGCATCAGCTTTGCTGCTACGGGGATTTATGAGAAGGGTGACAGTCATCATTGATGAGTATAATGTCAATCGGTCTTTAGCCGATCTAGCATCCATTTTAGTACAGCGCCTCAATAATTGTTGCCATACCTTGTCCGCCACCTATACAAAGAGTAACCATACCATAGCGTCCCTTACGTCGACGCAGTTCATAAAGCAGAGTAGTCATCAAACGAGCTCCGGTCGCTCCAACGGGATGACCTAAACCCATTGCTCCACCATTAACATTCAGTTTCTTCATATCGAACCCAAGTTCCCGAATAACGGCCAAGGATTGTGATGCAAAAGCCTCATTCAGTTCAATCAAGTCAATATCGTCTAAACTAAGCCCAGCTTGTTTTAACGCTTTACGCACAGCTGGTATAGGACCCACTCCCATGATTTTTGGAGATAATCCAGTCAACGCATCAGTAATAACTCTAGCCAAAGGTTTAATGCCTAATTCCTTAGCTTTATCAGCAGACATTAGAACCAGTGCAGCTGCACAATCATTTCGGCCACAGGAATTACCTGCAGTAACTGATCCACCTTTCTTGAACACTGGTTTTAACTTTGCTAGTGCTTCCAAAGATGTAACCCTTGGCCCTTCATCTGTATCAAAAATAGTCGTGCCTTTACGGGTTTTTATCTCCACTGGAAGAATTTCATCCTTAAAAACCCCTGAAGCTAAGGATTTTTGACATCGTTCCTGACTTTGTAACGCAAATTTATCCTGGTCCTCCCGAGAGATATTGAATTGTTCAGCCACATTTTCCGCCGTATCCCCCATAGAAACGTTGCCATAAATTGAGAACGGTTGTCCTCCAGGACCAGCTTCAGTTAATGAATCGACTAGTACCCCATCACCAGCTTTATATCCATAGCGAGCATTTTTAAGATAGAAGGGCGCACGACTTAAACTTTCTGTTCCCCCGGTTACAACTACTTCTTTCCTTCCGGTCTGGATTTCTTGAGTTCCATTACTAATGGCTTTTAAACTGGCAGCACATTGACAATGTACTGTATAGGCAGAGGCTTCTTCCGGAATTCCCGCCAAAAGTGAACAATTGCGAGCAATATTTGCTGCCTCAGTGGTTTGGCGCGACCAACCCATGATAACTTCTTCGACTAAATCAGGACTTACACCTGCCCGAGCAACAGCCTCTTTTACGACAAGACCTCCCAGTTCTTGGGGAGGAATATCTTTTAGTGTCCCCCCAATAGTACCAACTGGAGTTCTCACGGCACTGACGATTACTACTTCTTTCATTCTGGCCCTCCTCTTTCTTAAAACTTAATTTTTAATACATAATGCTATATTCATCCTAACTAAACCTTGATCGTTTAACTCTCAATGCAGGTTTGTCTCGATACGAGTCAAACCTGCATTAAAATTAGAACATCGTCAGCGTGTTGTTTTGTCGCTTAACGCATGATCATACCGCCCTCAATACATAGAATCTGTCCTGTAATATAACTCGCATCCTGAGAGGCCAAGAAGACAAAACCACCAGCCATTTCCTCCACTTGCCCGAATCTACCCATGGGTATCTTATCTGTATACTTAACACTTAAGACTGGATCTGTAGAAATCTTTTCAGTCATTTTTGTCACTGCGAAAGGAGAGATTGCATTAACAGTAACTCCATATTTAGCTAATTCCCGAGCCCCAGCTTTTGTCAAAGCATTTATGCCACCTTTTGCGGCGGCGTAATTCACTTGCCCGATAGTTCCTTGCAATCCAGCTGATGAAGTCACATTAATAATTCTGCCATATCCACGGGCTTTCATATCCCCCGCCACAGCTTGCATGCAAAGGAACGTTCCTTTTAAGTGGATATTGATAACGTCATCCCACTGCTCTTCGGTCATTTTAAGCATCATAGCGGGTTTACTTAATCCAGCGTTATTCACTAGGATGTCAATTTGGCCCAGTTCGTCCTTAACTTTTTGAACCATTGCTAGCACTGATGCCTTGTTTGCTACATCTACAGTAGCAACGCACGCTTTTCGACCCAGTGCTTCAATCTCCCGCACGACATCGTCTTCTCGAGTGATAGATCGACTAACTAGAGCAACGTCTGCTCCCTCATTAGCAAAAGCCAAAGCAACAGCCTTGCCTATGCCATCCTTAGCACCAGTTACTAAGGCCACTTTTCCTGTAAGTTTCATTTCTTTTCCTCCAATAAATATTTTGTCTATATGTGAGACTCCCACTTCAAGAAGTGGTTGAAAAGTGTGCTTAAACGAGATTCTTGCTGATAGTAAGATTCTGAACATTATTCATTCATGGCACAATATAGTTTTTAAATAGAATAAATTCCTTGATAGATGGGACTTTATCAAACTGAATTATATTCAATTTGCTTATTTAAATATTATCATACTTATCTCTTTTTAGCAATATTATTGTAATAATACAGAGCTGAAGCATTTAGATTAATCATTGATACACTTATTATTTATTTAGCATTTCTTTAAGAGTCCTCAGATCATCATCGATAAAGCTATGTTTGATACTACTAACTTCAAATTTTAAAATTTTAAAAACAAACTGAACAAAATATCCTACCGAAAAAGCCATAAGTAAGGTTCCTATGCCTACATGACCACCAAAAATATAACCAATAATCAGAACACTAATTTCAATAGAATTTCGTATAAACCGAACTGATTTTTTAGTCTTTTTGATTAAAGCAACCATCAAAGAATCTCTTGGACCTGCTCCTAAGCCTGCACCCATATAAAAATAAGAAGCAACTCCAATGACCGCTAGGCCTAATAACATCATTATCATACTGAGCACAATACTTTTAAAAGTTGGGATTAAATGATTAAGCATTAGGATGTCTATGAACAGCCCAATAAACAACATATTAGCCAAAGTTGCCCAACCCAAACGTTCACCTAAGATAGTATTTAATATTACGCAAATAATTCCCACCAAAATACTGGCCTGACCCATAGTAATACCGATAATATGTGCTATTCCTTGATGAAAAACCTCCCAAGGTGCAAGGCCAAGATTTGCATTGATCGTCAAAACTATGCCAACTGAATACAAAAAAAGACCTATAAATAGTCTACAGACCCGTAACGTTATCTTCACAATATTTTTCAAAACCTTCTCATAATCTATCCATATTTATGTTTCATAGATTCGGAAATTGTAGATAACCATTTCAGTTTTTCCAGTATGAACAGCTCGAGTAATTGAATCACCGTCAGCCAATTCCATATTGATAACTTTACTTGGTTCGCCAATTAGCATTGCTTTGGTCTAGGACAGATCCAATGTACTTTTTCGTATCTGAGACACCTATCAACAATCCAAAGGTATTATTGTATGAAAATAGGGTGCAGCGATGAGTATAGCATCTAATATTTCCTCCGAAGTTGGTTTTACTTTTATCAGAATCCCTTCTTCATTAAGTGTTATGTAAATTTCACTTTTATGTTATATACGATTTCAAGTATCACATCAAAGTCATACCTACATAAGTGTTTCATTCTGATGAGCTTCACTTTGAATATTGACCGAAATAGCAGATATAACAAGCATCACGATATCCTTAGTATATGAAGTTAGCTTAGTTTTTTTGCCCATTATCAACCAGTGTGTTGTAACGTGTTCCAAAGGGCCTAAAATCATGTTTCTAATAATAAAAGAACTTACATCCCCTCTGATTCTCCCTTGCACTTGCCCTTCTTTAATTATTGCAAAGATATCGGCAGTTGCACTACGAATACTTTGGTAATAATCTGAATGTATGAAGTTTTTATTCACTCTCAACTCCATCAATAACAACTCAGTATAAACAGGATTTTCTTCAAAAAAATATAAATAAAACCAGATATATTTCCTTATTTTTTCAATAGGATCGGACAGCCCCCCCAGCTGTAATCGCAGCTGCTCGTTAAAGAGCAGGGTAGTTTTAGCAGGGATACTAAAATATAGATCTTCTTTACTGTTAAAATATTCATAAACCGTACCTGTAGCTACACTCGCCCGCTGGGCAATTTCTGCAATAGTTGCTTCCCGAAAACTTTTTTCCCCAAATATTTCCAGCGCAGCTTCCATGATAATGTCGCTCTTATCTTTTTTTCTATTACTCATATTCTACCCCTTATAAAAACAAAATCTTTAAAAATAAATGATTAAATATTGCTAAATTCATATTTCAGCAATTACTTAACCTAATTATTTAAACTTATCAGATTCATTAAAAATAATTGAAGAATAAATAAAAAAACCTAAATAAATAGAATCTTAAGTAACTGAATTTCATTCAATCTATAATAGAATAGCAAATTCTAGAAATTTTATCAATCTCTATTTTAAAAACATGATCCTTGACGAGCTCAGTTTTCATTCACTTCGGTTATATGTGCGAACGCTCTCGAGAGCATTTGAGGTACGATCTGTCATAAGGCAACATACATTGTTATACTAACCGGTCCCGGCATCCGACGTAGACGAAAACATGGGGGCAGCGCCCCCATGATAATCGTACAACTGTGAC
>LOEW01000119.1 GCA_001516045.1 Desulfosporosinus sp. BRH_c37 | reverse complement strand
GATTACAATAAATCGAGTCATGCAGTTTATGATATCAAGTACCACATCATTTGGGTTACAAAGTATCGGTATAAAATACTTGGCGGAGAAATATCAAAACGGTTACGAGAACTTGTCAGACAAGGATGCGAAGCAAGAAATATTACAATTGTACAAGGAAATATCGGAAGGGATCATGTGCACATGCTGCTGTCATGTCCTCCGAGTCTGGCACCGAGTAAAATAGTACAATATCTTAAGGGGAGATCATCAAGGTTATTGCAGGATCAATATCCGGAATTAAAGAAAAGATACTGGGGTCAACATTTATGGGCGAGAGGGTATTTTTGCGCAACGGTAGGAAGTGTGACAGAAGAAACGATTAAGAAGTATATAGAAGACCAAGAACTCTCGGGAGGTAACGAGATTTTTAAGATTACTGAATGAGTTTCAGTCATAAAAAAGTTGCTTTCAGCGACAGGTCTTTTCAGAAGGATTAATCCTTGGGCGGTCGACTTTCAGTCGATAAGCATTTATGCTTTAACCCACCCGCCCACTTCAGTGGGCGGTAGTTTAGTTCACCGCAAGGTTTAGAATTGCGAAAAGCTATGAAAATACCTGAGGGCTACAAGCCCTACTCTTCTGCAGTGCTTGGATATAAAGAATCTGAGGCTGACAAAGCACAGGACAGGAAGCCCAACCTTATTACATATATCAGATAATTTCCAACTGAAGACCAGTTCTCTGAAGCTTTGAGAACGATTCTCTTCTTATATAATATTCTGGTGCGAAGTCATTCCCAAATAAGCGCCCGGAACATTCTAATATTGGGGAAGGGTATACCGGCTAGGTAAAGAGGTGCTGTAGAGGTTAAGTGATTTTCTGGGTGGGCTGAATCAATAAATTAGTGAGGGAAGAAACATGCTTCATGAAATAAACTTACAGACCAAGAAACATGATGAAATGATCGATATAACGGCGCGAGTTGAAGCCTTTCTGGAAAATATTCAAGAAGGGATTGTCGTAGTATTTTCTTCTCATACTACTGCAGGGATAACGATTAATGAAAATGCTGACCCGGATGTACAAAAAGACATTCTGCGGAGGCTTGATGAGATTTACCCGTGGGACATGGCCGAAGACCGCCACATTGAGGGGAATTCTGCAGCTCATTTGAAAGCAAGCACGGTTGGAGCATCCCAAACGGTCATTATTCATAACGGGAAATTGCTCCTAGGTCGTTGGCAAGGTATTTATTTTTGTGAATTTGATGGTCCTCGTTCGCGTACCTGTTATGTGAGAATTCATAAGCAAAACCAATAAAAGTGAGGTATAGATGTGTCTGACTACATACTGACGTACACAAAAATCAAATTTTTCCCACTGGAGCCAGTACAGGAAGACATTAAAATCGAGGATATCGCCCACTCGTTGTCGCTGATGACCAGGGCCAACGGGCATTGTAGCCATTTTTACTCAGTTGCCCAACACTCGATTCATTGCTATAACGAGGCTAAAAATCGTGGGTATTCCGAACGGGTACAACTCGGTTGCCTTCTGCATGATGCCAGCGAAAGTTATATTTCCGATTTAACCAGGCCAGTCAAGCGCAACCTGCCACAATATTTTGCCATTGAGGAAAAGCTGCAAAGTATAATCTATGACAGGTTTGGGTTGGGTGATTTACATGATGAAGAACGAAAGCAGATAGAAAATGTAGACGACACCCTGCTACATTATGAGTTTGAAGAATTGATGGACTTTCCAATATTTGAATCTCCGCCTGACAGTAGGTAAGGTAAATACAAAGGATACGGCGGTTTTAGCATTAAAAGCTGCGGTAGAAAAAATATTAAATATATTGTTGCAGCTTCATCGAGGGGTAATACAGCTAAATTATTAAATAACACAAACGAAATTAATATTATTTGCGTTACTCATGCAAATGGTTATCCAGAACCAGGAGAAAGCGAAATGTCACAAGGAATCGTAGTGAACTTACAGATTTAGGAATGAAGGTATTAACAACAACCCATGTTCTTAGTGGCGCTGAAAGAGGTATTAGTAAATCTTTTGGTGGAGTATATCCAGTTGAAATAGTAGCGCATTCTTTGAGAATGCTTGGTCAGGGGACAAAAGTATGTGTTGAAGTATCAATTATGGCTTTGGACGCGGGTTTGATACCATATGGAGAACCAATTATTGCAATTGGGGGTTCAGTACTCGGCGGAACACATTTGGAGCAGCCTTTTTTGTCGTTCCGCGTAGGTTCCAGGACCCTTCGCGAAACGACAAGTTTCGACGAGTAGGGGAGGCATTGCCGGAATTAATGCCGGAGGTTTTTATGACCCGAATGGAAAAGGAAACGGAGCTTTCCCAGACGGAATAACGGTGCAGGAGGGGAACCTGGTCCTTGGCAAGATGACGGCCAATCAATTGGAAGCGCGGCAGATTCGTGAAGCGGTTACGTTTGCGCCTAATCTTATTGTAGAGGGCAAATCCGTAATTTCAGGGGATGGTGGCTGGGGAATTGCCCCACGGACCGGTATCGGTCAGAGGGCGGATGGTACTGTAATTTTCGTTGTTCTTGACGGACGCCAACCTACTTGGAGTATTGGGGCGACTTTAAGTGACCTTAGGCAGGTTTTCGAGGATTATGAGGCAGTTAACGCAGTCAATCTGGATGGCGGTTCTTCCTCGGAAATGGTCTATGTGCAGAATGTGAATAGTGAAGAACTTAGAATTAGCTTCACTAGTTCCTATTCAATAGAACATGTGAGTAAAATTAAGATAATTAAGGGAAGGCATTGGAATTCTACGAAAAGGTATTGGGCAGTACCTTATACTGAGGAAACGATAAAGTATTTAATGGACGTTTTCGGGGAGGAAGTCGTTATTAATTCATCTAGCTTGACTAATAGTGACTTCAAATCATGGAAGGGTAAAACTTGTAAGAGCAAAGCGGTTCACTCGGATTTTTTGGATTTGCAGGAGAATGGACTAGACGATTTGTTAAATATTAGTAGTGCTAAAAACTGTGCGGAGGAGGGTAAATACATAAAATTGGTCGAGACGAGTAAATATGTCCAATCAAAAAGTACTGAAGAAATACAAGGGCTCTTGCCTGCTGTGTCTGAGCGAACAAAGGAGGTACTGCTTTTAGTTACGAAAGGAACTTGAGTTACGAGGATATAGCACCGAATAATAAAGGGGATATTTCTGACATCTGTCGCAAATCCCGATTGATTTGGAGGAATCTGCGACAGATGTCGGCAACTAGACGTTAGGCGAAAGATACGCAGAGACCGCCATCCATGGCGGTGAATTATCTGGATAAAAGCAAGAGCTTACTATCTTAAGGAGGAGTAGAATGTCGATCAATTCATTCAAGCTAAGAACTGAATTATTGATTATAGCATTATGCACCATAATTTCCTCAGTTGCACCAATGATATTAATTGGAGCGATATACTCATTGCAATTTACAATTTTAGGGTTTTTGTTTTCTGTTTCCTCGCTTATACTATTTGAGATTACCATATTTATTGGCAGATACATGCATAAGCTTTTTACCAAGAAAAAAGTATTTTATGTTTTATCAATATTGGTGCTTGGAGTGCTACCTTTTATTTTACTGTTTTTTAAATTAGGAACAGTAGATGATTTAATTCAATTATTCGGGGTTGATAGGTTTTCACCATTATTTAATTTGTCCGTTATTATTGTGGGATTCGTTTTACTAACCATACTTTTGAATCTTAAAGAACATGATCTATTTTTCTCAATGCTTATTGTTTCAGTGAGTTATTTAATACCAATATTTATCACGTATCTATTTATCCCGCTATGGCCAAATTCTGAGGGGAAAGTATTGCTTGGAAACGTGACAATGATGTACTTATTCATAAAATCATTTTATACCTATACAATTAGAACAAATAGGAACGATATTTAAGGAGCTGCCGTCCGTGGCAGCTTCCTAGTCAGGGGGCGTATCCTTCGTCTAACAGCGAATTTCCAAAATACGAGATAATATACAAGTAGTGGCCAGACTTCGGGAATTCACGGGACGTTATACGAAAACCTACGCAAGGTGGCGTGTTAATGGGTCAATTTTCTAAAGAATTTCTTTGTTAGCTATTCGCCATTAGTAGGATTAGTGTAGTAAGAAAGGACTTTGATTGTTGTTGAGATATATGAAAAAAATACCCTCTACAGATAAAGAATCGAGCGACAAACTAATATCAGAGGATCTCATGGGGGGCCACAGCCCAAAACACCTGAGGAAGCGATAGCAATGCAAGAAATGGGTAAATTTGAAAAACGAGAAATTCCGTTGTATGCTGCAGATGGTATAACTGTTATTGGTTCATTCTAATAATAACCAGGATATTTCGGAGATTTTATATAAAAAGCTAACGCACCTGCTGAACTTGGAAGCACAATAACGTTGTATATCACTATTTCACAATAAATGGCGACGCTTATAGGCAAAATGGCAAAGGTGGATTGAATGCAAAGGTAGACACTGAATTGTATAATCGTATTGACACTCTTCTAAATTCCTTTATTTAGCCTTTGATGCCAGCAATTCTAGAGGTGGGACGTTGATCTGGATCTCGATGAGGGAGTGGAACTGAGCAGGGTGTGCGGGATATGAAGGATATTCTTGCCGAACTTTCTCTGAATTCATACCATAAGACCAGCGACGGAAAAGGGAAGAGAGGTTACTTAATGGAAAAATCAGCGCTGACCAGAATAATCGTTGTTCTGTCGGTTCTCGTACTGTTTTTGACCGGGGGATTAATTATGCTATTAATCAATTCCAGCGGCCTAAATCCGGCAGACCTGAATCCGGACGAGAGATCAAACCGCCTGATCGCAGCTAAATTCCCGGAGACCCTCTCAAGGAAACAGGGTGTGCTTTTAAGGACAGAGGACATCCCGCAGGACGATCTGCTTCTGGCTTTGATCTTTAACGAAGCGAAGGTGGGCCAGTCGGGCGGACAGCTGGGCGTCAGTCTGCTGGTCCTGGACAAAGAACTGAACATTATAGGGAACTCTGCCAGTGGGATGCCCTTAAGTCCTTGTTACACAGCACTACTCGGCGGAACACATTTGGAGCAGCCTTTTTTGTCGTTCCGCGTAGGTTCTCCGCGTAGGTTCCAGGACCCTTCGCGAAACGACAAGTTTCGACGAGTAGTAGAAATGAAAATAACCAAATCGGCCGTCAAGAAAGAATTTGAAAACGGGGAAGTGGGATTTGGCCATCTTGTCATAGAGCTGTTATCTGACCCAAGGAGCAAATTAAAGGTAAACTATTCCATTGTGGAGAATGGATTTAGATGTGACATAAAGTCCGAGTTTCGGTTTGCTTAGACAGTGGCTTGAGAGTAAAACAAAAAAATGAGGAGTGAATTATTTTGGGGAGAGAGGGATATTGGAGTTTTGGTAAACATTTTACTATTTCGAGTATACTTCTAGTATACTTCTAGTATACTTCTAGTTGTATCAATTATCTTAGTACTCTTACTATAATCAAAAGAGTCAGTAAGTGTCGGAGTAATTGGAGGAGGGTCCAATTACACATTATTCTCAGGAAGAGGGTGTGTTTTTGAATGCGAAGAGAAATTCGATTTTTGTTTTCCTTGTGATACTCATCCTCACAGGTTCTATATTCATGGGTTACAAGGTAGGGGAAGTAGCAGGCAAGGAAATAATCAATACGCATGATGTTCTTCAAACTTTCGAAATTGAAGGAATAACCTTCAAGCCTGAGACTTCAATTTATCCCAAAGAATATATGGTTGAAGATACTGAACCAATTATCTATAAGGATTCTCAAGGAAACTTACTATTTATTTATACATATGGTTCCTTTGTAGAGCGACGTGAAAATTTTCGAGAGAATATGATGAGAGATCAATTTTCGTTTACACTTAAAGACAAAACTTTCTTCTCCAAGCTTTACAACGTAAAAAACCTTGAACTTGTGTATGCAATAGCTTATCCGTCTATAGAGAATACTCAAGCAGTTATTAATAAGCTCAGGAAGGTTGATCAGGTAATCTTCACTGATCTTAATGCTGGAGAAGAGATTGTCTTCACGGGTGAAAGCCCAAGCTGGGAAGCTAAGGTTTCTTTAAGATATTATGAACACTGGTGGACCGACAGTAAGAACAAGCTTCAGTATGAGAGTTATCATACCCACGCCCCTACTTTGACTTACAAAGGCCAAATCCCCGAGCAGGCGATTCCTATGGAGTACAGCTTCAGTACTAGTACTAGTGAAAGTAAAGGTACCCAGGAAGTAACACCTGAAATGCTTACGAGAGTTATCCAGCTAGGTACTGGGGGAGGCAATGGCGGGAGACCCCGAGTAGATGATACCTACAAAGTGAAGATAACCTTGGATGGTAAGACGGAAGAATTTGAACTAAAAGCCAAGTCAGACGGAAGCTGACACTTAAGTTTATTGAAGATTTTAGGTTTGAATCCATAATTATTTTACTCCTTGGGTCCGATAACTGAGATTAAGTAAAGCCCTAGCATTCTATCAATAGGACGCTGGGGCTATTATGTTGATTTTAGAATAGTTTTTTGGTCACCCCTAATATACAGGCCAAATTAATCCTAAAATAATTTCATCTTGCTATTAGGAGATTTACTAAAACATTGAAATCAGGTCTGTTTTGCTTGGGGGTCCGATAACCAACACTATGACAAGTTCCTAAAAATAACATTCTCCATTTTCGTCCAAATTCTTCTCTGACAGCCGATTTTTCTGTTTTGATTTTCCATTATTCTAGCTCATATAGCGTGTTTTGATCCGTAGCGCTAAAGTCCGTTTTTTTCTTGCTAACGTCGATTTACTATGGTGTTTGTTTCGGGTTTTCCCTATTCAGGCACGAATAATCCTTGTGGCAAGGATAGTGTCAGCCTGGGTTATACCATCCGATAAGAATGTATATTTAGAGTGGGATGTACATGCTCGATTATAAACTCTTGGAGACAATAAACAGCAGAGATTGGCTGATTATTTATTGTTTTTGAATAACTTTTGTTCCTATAAAGGAAATTTATACGAACAAGTTAGCATTAAGTCTATTGACTAAATATGTTAATATGTTTACAATATTGTTAAGATATTAACAATTAGATTGGAGGTTAGAAGAATAGAAAGTCGAGGCACACAAGACGGTTACCTTGCAAGACAAGCGCTATATGAACTGACACTGCTCCATAATACTCTGGAGGATATTTTTGAAGTTCACTTTGCCCGGTACGGGCTTTCCTGGCCAAAGTTCAACGCCTTAATTCATCTGTATATGACGGGCGATCATGGACTAATCCAGTCAGAACTAGGTAATAAGATGTTGGTTTCCAGAGCCAACATCACTGGCCTAATAGGACGATTGGAAAAAGAAGACCTAGTGGTTCGCAGGAATGACCCCTCCGATAAAAGAGTATTCCGAGTCTGCCTCACTAACCGGGCCAGTGCATTAATTCAATCCTTTCTTCCCGTACATAACAGTTACATGCAGAAAGTCATGTCCACTCTCGACATTCATGAAAAGGAAGGATTGATTTCATTGCTAAGAAAACTTAACAAGGGATTGAATTCAATTTAATGAAGGGGTAATGCTATATGTCACAAATAAATAATCCGCTAGGAATTTACAAATTACTCCCAAAATCAAATTGCAAACTGTGTGGGGTGGCGACATGCCTGGCGTTTGCCGCTGAGATCATCAAAGGTCAAAAACGTCTAGATGAATGCCCTCATCTAGAGAGCCATATCATTGAGGAACTTGATGTAAAAATTATTCGACAAACTACACCTGAAGAACAACTGAAACAAATACTTGTGCCGTTGAAACGGGAGATTGCTACAATAGATTTTTCGGCTTCCGTGCAACGATTAGGGGCTACGCTTGCTGGCGATAAGTTAACCATTAAGATTCTTGGCAAGGACTTCACGATTGATTCCGAGGGGAATATGATGTCTGCCTGTCATAACAATGTATGGGTGATGGTACCTTTACTCAACTATATCATTTCTAGTGCAGGAAAGGATTTGTCCGGAAAATGGATTCCGTTTAGGGAACTTTCTAATGGGATAGTTTGGAGTGCATTTTTTGAAAAGATGTTTGAAAAACCGTTAAAACAACTGATCGATGCTTATTCGGATCTTATTGAGGACATGATTCATATTTTTCGCGGAAAGCCTGAGGAAACTAGTTTCGACTCGGATATTTCATTGGTACTGTACCCCCTACCCAAGGTTCCGATGCTCATTTGTTACACCAAACCAGAAGAGGATATTGAATCCAAGCTCAATGTGTTTTTTGATACGTCGGCGGAAGATAATCTTAAAATTGATTCAATTTATAGGCTTTGCGTTGGACTCTTGGTGATGTTTCATAAGATTACTTCTATGCACATTAAGCCGTAAAGTGCATTCATTGTGTGTACAACAGGTGTGCCACTAACTCGAGTTAGCTAATGGAGAGAAAATGAATTATAGAGGGCAGGTTTTGTGCGAAGACTGTTACATTTCAAAAGTTTTATGTTCTTTTAGTTTGAAAAGGTATTTTTGGGAGGTGCTTAGGTTATGTCAATTCATGATGTTCGCCCAAAAATGATTCGAAGAATTATTTCCCTGGTTCCTTCGGCTACTGAAATTCTATACTTCTTAGGTTTAGAAGAACGTGTGATAGGGGTGACGGAACACTGCAATTATCCAGAAGAAGCTAAATCCAAGTATAAAGTTGGTACATTTGGACATCCTCAACTATCGAAAATTCTTTCTCTCGAACCCGACATTGTTTTAGCTGATGAAGCTTTGCACAGAAAACTCATAGAAGAACTACAGAATAATAAAATAAAAGTTCTTGCTGCTACTCCCATAAGTGTAGATGATATTTTCGTTCTCATGAGTAAATTAGGATATATTAGTCAAACTGAAATTACCGTACAGCCACTCATAACTGTTTTGAAGGATAGGGTAGATAAACTTAGCCAAAAATCTTTCCTTAGAAGCCCAAGGGTCTTTCGCTTAATGAATACAGACCCTTTTGTTACGCCAGGGCCGAGGTCATTTCAATATGATGCGTTGCGACTAGCTGGAGCTCAGTTGATGGATTTCCAGTCAAATGGTCCCTACGTCAATGTACGTTGGAATCAAATTAAAGAATTTGACCCAGAGGTGATACTGTTTTGTGGCGTTGAAAAAGGCAAACTACTACCTTTAAAATGTAAAGGATGTATTGCAAAGAACCCCATTTGCCATAGAACTGTAGATGATATAATTACCGAGGAGTGGGAGCAAATTACAGCGGTAAAAGAGAACAAAATTCATCCTATTTCTTGCGATATTATATGCAGACCTGGACCTAGGTTAATTGACGGGATAGAGAAGCTTAATAAACTATTTAAAAATAGGATTTGAATAACTTCCGAGTAGTATTAGCCGATAGCTAATAACCGATAATAAACCTATTCTAAAATAGGTTCACTAGAGTCCACCTAGGAAGGACAAAGCCTTATCATAGGAGCACATTGTTTCGTATCCCGGGCATTGTTATGATTATTTTATTCAGAGTTACTTCAAAATTCCAGTTACCTAGAAACGCACTATCCCAAGCGAGAGGTTTACTCCGAGTTATTTTCTTACCAAAATATAGCTCTTTTATACAGACAGGGCACGTTGAGATTTTCTGGGGAACCTATATTGAACACATCGACAATTTGTGATAATATTTACGAACAAAATGTAATACTGTCGATAGAAACTAAAGACAACTGCGCAAAAACTTAAACCTCCCGACGGGGAGGTTTCTTTTTTCAAATACAATCGGATAAGAAGGCTGAAGCTCAAAAAATGGAGCAAATAGGAAAGCAACAAGGTATCTTAGAAAGTCTTGCAGCAATAGATAAGAATATAAAGCTTGACACTTCAAACCTTGAGTCCATAAACTTCACAGATGTATTAAGTGAATACGATTCAGCTTTAAAACAGTTGCAAGAAGACTATACAAAACTGAAGTCTGATGCTAATGTACGACCATTTACATCTTATCAATTAGGCGCGGTTCAATACGACTTAGGGGTGGTCTGCAGTTTGTTTTAGGCTCATTTGGGGTTCGCGATGGAGCAATGGAAGTAAGGAACAATGAGATAAAAGCCGCTATAAAAAACCTTCAAGATAATATCAAAACCTATAATACATTGTGGTCAAAATAACATCACTGAAGGTTTTTACGATATATAAAACTTGAGAAGTCTTTCCAAAAAGGAGAGTCCTGTTCGCATGTCATTAAAAAGGACTAGTGGGAAAAGTACCGAGCTGAAAAAGACGCAGGGGCGGGAGCGGAGTATTGTGCGAAAAAGAGGAGGTGAGCAGAATATATTGATTCAATATTATCTGTAATATGTTCTGCAAAATTAGGCAACCTAAGTCTAAGAGGGAGGTGTCCTAATGAAATGCTTTTATCATAATGAACATGATGCGGTCGGTATATGCAAGACCTGTAATAAAGGAATTTGCCACGAATGTGCCGTAGATGTTTCAAATGGAATCGCCTGTAAAGGGTCATGTGTAGAAGAAGTAAAAATCCTTAATCAGTTGTTAGATAAGAACAAGACAGTTTTTCAAAAAACGGCTGGTGTATATACAAAAAATGCAATCATTTACTTATCTTTTGGTGTAGTATTCTTGGTAGCAGGTTTCCTAATACCAATAGCTCCACTTAGATGGTTTATTACTCCATTCGGAGTTATTTCAATTTTAGCAGCTGTACTAATGTATTTATCAGGAAAAAAGATAAATAGCTCCAGCATAAAATAATTAAGAATTTATTAATAAAGCCTTTAAGTTTGCGCTTTTTAAAAGGGATAACAGAAGTCTACCGGCGAGAGAGAGATCGCTGTTGAACTGATCGATCAGCTAAAAACATGCTAGTCTGCTCGCGATTATTCGTTTTCCACTCCAAGACTGAACCCTTTACTGATTTGAGTGAGGGGTTTTTTAGTTTTTGGTTATGGATGAGGGGCTTGTGATATGAAAATAATCAATAATCAGAGGGAACTAATCGGTCCACGGAGAATTACAAGTATAGTATAGTATAGTATCACCAGATATACTGTAAAAAAGATTGGTCAAGGAAGGTAGCGTTATCCTTTTCGGCTGAATCTCAGTCCGGTAGGAGTAGGAGTAGGAGTAGGAGTGACTTGGTGAAGGGCAAGATTTTTAACATTATGAAGTATTCCATCCATGATGGGCCTGGTATTCGCACGACTGTCTTTTTTAAGGGTTGCCCCCTGAACTGCCAGTGGTGTCATAACCCGGAAAGCCAAGGGTTTGGCCAGGAGTCAATGAGGTCACTTACTTGGTCTTAGATGTGATCGATGAAATGCGTCTCTTGCAGCCGAGCTCAAATATCCAGTTGAGCAAGAAAAACCCAGATCGATTCTTAAGACGCGCAGCTCGGATTATTCGCAAGGGTTGGGGGCAACCTTCAGTGTTTAATGCGGATACAGTGGTCGAGGAACTCCTGCGCCAGGGTAAATTAATCGAGGATGCTCGGCAAGGTGGGACGAGTGGCTGTGTGGAGACAGGGGCCTTTGGCAAGGAAAGCTATATTTTAACCGGGTATTTTAACCTGCCCAAAATCCTGGAATTAGTCTTGCATAATGGAGTGGACCCTAGAACTGGTCAGCGTTTAGGCCTGATAACTGGGGATCCTCGGAGTTTCGATTCCTTTCAAGCCCTATTTGATGCCTTTAAGAAGAACTCCATTATTTTATGGATATCAAGGTTAGAGGGAGCAATATCATCGAACGACTTTATGCAACCTATATGCCGTCACCGTTTCTATCTTTGCTGATTGATGACTGTGTAGCGAAGGGTAAAGACTATAATGATGGCGGCGCTCGCTATATAGTGATTACTTTTGTGATTTGAGCGAGGCCTTGCAGGAAGAGATCATCGCTCGGACGGAGCATTCGGTGTTTTAGGTCTGAAGCTACTTTAACTTAACTCCGTCGGTCACGCTAAACCGTTCTCCTTTTATCACTATCTTGATATAATATCTAACAGGTTTTTCAGCAGGAGGGAGATTTATTTCCCCAGGAAATAGACGAAACGAGAAAAGTGAAATAACTAACATTGACGTCACTAAGAAAAGTTTATCGAAAACGCCTGGACAAACAAGATTTTCCGGGTATTTGACCTGTTGTTGGGTATGATCAAGCATATTGAAGAGAAAGAAGGTCATTAGATTAATGAAAATGTCATATGGTTACACTAGTGATTACTACTGTAAATCGTTGGCAGTAATTGATGAGCAGATTTGTGAACTCCTTGCTAAACGAAAAGAACTTTCAGATGATAACCCAGGATTGCCGGGTCAAGAATTAATTGCTACATGGTCTAAACAGTATGGCCTTAACGAAGAGCAGATAAGAAAAATTTTTGCCAGTATGTCTAGTGAACATAGCTTCCCGCATCATGAACAAATCGAGCCTACTGACTTCCTCAAATTTGTCCCTATTATGAAAAGTGTAGAATTAGACAACATCTTATATGCAGTGACCTCTATGAAACAATATAAAAATGCTAGTGTGGTATATATCGAAGCGGAATTAAACAGTGTAGAAGAAAATGTTAGACTTGAATTTTCAGGATTTGAGCTGTTTATCTCACCAAAATATCAATGTCGACCTCATGGAGGAAGTGGGCAAATTAAAGGATTGCAACATACCTTTGTGGTAACGCCTTCGCTTCCTGACGATGTAACTGAATTTGAATTTAGACTGACCATACGACCACACCGAGATGAGACCAAAATTATTTCTCTTGCGGAATTGCCGGTTACTATTAAGTAGGAATTTCTACTGATCGATTTAAATCTCTAATGTGGGAATAGGCCATCGCACTGAGGAGTATACAGCATTCTTAACTCTGGTCAGTAACAAGGAGGGAACATCGATTTGAAAAGGCAAATTAGTAAAGCTAACTTCTCCTTAGTAAGTACAGAACTAGACCACTATGCAAGTAATGGACTTATCACAGGAGAGCAAAAAAGCGGTATCCTTGAGATCTATGAAGTTAAGGGCGGTCTCAACTTTATTCGGGTAGTGGTGACGATTGGTGCACTGTTGGTGGGTCTTGGAATTTTGAGTTTTATTGCCAGCAACTGGGATGGGATCAGTCATCTAGTCAAGCTCCTAATTATCTTCGGAGTTTTCGGTGGGGTAAACCTTGCAGGATACATGCTATCTGAGAATAATCCTAAGACGGGTCGAAGTTTTATTTACCTGGGCACACTCGTTTACGGGGCAGGTATCTTTCTGATCGGACAGATGTACAATTTTGGTGGGGACTTTCCCACAGCATTTCTGCTCTGGTCCTTAGGAGTACTCCCCATGGCGTTTCTGCTTAAGGACAAGTATTTAATGCTATTTGCAAACCTTCTGTTTTTGGTCTATCTGTTTGGTTCGTATGATATAGGCTTCCCTTATGCAGGGTGGGTCGGAGTACCAGTAGCCTATCTGGCCTATAACTACTTCGAGAAGTCAAGGCTCCTCTTGTTCTTCGCCAATCTAACGACTCTAACGTTTATCTTTGAAATAACCATAAGATATAAGGTTGAGGGCTTATATGTGACACTGCTCTTTTTTTTAATCGGACTTGTGATGTATGGGGTTAAGCATAAATTAGAGCCGGACATTTTCCGGATTCAGGGCAATATTCTGTTTGGGGTTAGCGGTGTGATTCTGACTATGCCCGAATTATGGAAAATAGTAGTTAACGTTCAGTCAACTCGTTTAGTCAGTATTCTGTTTGCCCTTGCCTTTGTTGCCTTGTTGTTTGCTCTTATTCGCAAGGGAAGCCTTATCAGCTTGATCTTTGTGTGTGTTACTATCTTCCGGTATTATACGGATACCTTCGCATTTTTACCGAAATCCCTGTTCTTTATTGTTGGCGGCTTACTATTACTCGGTTTTGGTTACTATTTTGAACGGATGATGAAATCATCAAAGGGGGGGAACTTGCGTGACTAAGAAAAAGACGTTCTTACTAGCAGTGGTGATTCCCTTACTGATCCTTCTGGCGATGACGATTAAACCTCAAGCAACAGTTCTCTTCGGGCAAGAAATAGTTCTGGAAACGAAGGCCTATGACCCAACAGACCTGTTTAGAGGGGACTATGTTGCTATAAATTTCGCAATTTCGGATATACCAAAGTCTAAGGTGGATCTTCCGATCACTAAGATTAATAACAAGAATCTTTATGTAAGCCTCAAACAAGAGGGCAAGTATTATGTCGTTGATCAAGTGAGCGAGACTAAACCAAAGCAAGGAGTCTATCTTAAAGGCAAATTTCGAGAAAGATACAATCAGTTTAACGGGGCAGGTAATTTCAGGGTCGATTACAGTCTTGACAAGTATTTTGTCGAACAAGGAAGTGGCAAGGATCTCGAACAGGAATCTTTCAAGGGCGGACTTGTCGGAACAGTGAAGGCCCTCGGCGGGTACGGTGTTCTGACGGGAATTGCACCGCGCTAGGGCAAAGCTTGAGATTAAGGATAAGGAAAGGGACATTTTCTTTACTAAAAGCTCACAACTTCTTAAAAAGCATTTCACAGTTTAAACATAATTGAAGGGTATGCTAATAGTGTACTGGTCAGGAATAATTGTAAACGTCGATCAGTAACGATTGTTTAAGGGGGAATTGTATGAAAAAGAAACTTGCTGCAGGTGTACTTAGTCTTGTCTTATTGGTCGGAGGAGCAACGGCAGCCTTTGGTGCTACAGATCCAGATAAGCTCGCTGAGATCAAGGCTCTGACCCAGCAGGTATTTGGACTTCAAAAGGAAATTGTAGACAAAACAGTGGCAGCTGGGCTCAGAACCTCAGAACAGGGGGACGCGATGAAGAAATTTATCGACCAGCGCCAACAATTTAGCGACCAAGCTTTAGCAGAAGGAAAGGTTTTTGAGCCAGGTATGGGAGGTAAGAGTAAAGGGATACGCCGCGATGCCAAGGTATTTAATAACGGTGAACCCATGACTGCCGATCAGATTAAGGCTTGGAGTGAACAAGCGCAAGCTCGCTTAACTGCTCAAGTAGAGGCAATGAAGAGCAACGGAAAGCTTACAGAAGATCAGATTAAAACTTGGAGTGACGCAGCCCAAGCTCAGTTAAAAGTCCAAGCAGAGGCTATGGCGAATGGGACCTTTGTGCCGGGATTTATGGGTAAGGGTATTAGTGGTGGTAAGGGGTGTGGAGTCTTTGGTGGAACGCTTGCGCCAACTACATCTGCCACCACATCGACAGCTGTAACACAGTGATTTAGAAATTTTTAGAGATAAGAAGGCCTAAGATGGATAATCTAATCATCTTGGGCCTTCTATTTCTGATTTCCAGAAAGAAAAAACCCTCCCGAGCACTTAAGCCCGGGAAGGTTTCTATTTCTACTAAGCTAGTTATTACCAGTTGTTACGTGTGCGTGGTTGATAGCACTCGCGGCAATATACAGGTTTGTCGCCAGATGGTTGGAAAGGAACAGTAGTTTCTTTTCCACAAGTAGCGCAAACAGCTGGGAACATTTCGCGTTGTTGACGGGCATAGCCACCGCCGCCTTGGTTTCTGGTTTGCGCTTTTTTAGCTGCACGGCACTCAGGGCAACGTCCAGGTTCATTAGTGAATCCCTTTTCAGCATAGAACTCTTGTTCAGATGCCGAAAAATCAAAATCCCGACCACAGTCTTTGCAATTTAGAACTTTGTCATTAAACATATTAAAAAAACCTCCACTAAATATATTACCCGTGCTACATGGCAAGTTCACCAACTTCATTCCAGAGCCTTAGGCAATAGAGAAGGTTTGCTAAAATCCACAATATTAACGAGCTTACAATATTATAACAAAAGAATTGCCGGATGTCAAGTGAATTAACTATACAGATTTTCTAGCAAGACCTTAACGTCTTCATTTTCTAGATATTCATCAAACGTCATTTGGCGATCAAGGATTCCTTTGGGTGTGATTTCAATTATGCGATTTGCAATAGTTTGGACAAATTGATGGTCTTGGGATACGAATAGCACATTCCCATCAAGGTTCGTCAAGGAATTATTGAGAGCAGTGATTGATTCCATATCCAGGTGATTGGTAGGTTCATCCAATATTTGAACATTTGAGCCGCTGAGCATCATACGGGAAAGCATGCAGCGTACTTTTTCTCCACCAGACAGAACGCTAGCTTGTTTTAACGATTCGTCTCCGGAGAAAAGCATTCTGCCCAAGAATCCTCGGACGAAAGATTCATCGGGATCTTTAGAAAATTGTCTCAGCCATTCTACCAGGTTCAAATTAGTCTCGAAATAGGAGGAGTTATCCAGTGGGAGATAGGCCTGTGTCGTTGTCACTCCCCAGATAAATTCTCCTGCATCAGGGTCGATTTCTCCCATTAAGACTTTAAATAAGGTCGTCTTGGCATTGCCGTTGGGACCAACGAAAGCAATCTTATCTCCCTTATTAACAATAAACGAAATATTATCGAGTACCTTTTCGCCTGCTACTGTTACGGTTAAGTCCTTGACAGTTAAGATATTGTTGCCTGCTTCTCTGTCTGGAGTAAAAGCAATATAGGGGTATTTACGTGACGACGGCTTAATGTCATCTAAGGTCAACTTTTCTAACTGTTTCTTACGGGAGGTTGCTTGTTTGGCTTTAGAAGCATTAGAACTAAATCGTTGAATAAAACTCTGGAGATCAGCAATCTTATCTTCTTTTTTCCTATTAGCCTCTCTCATTAATCTAAGAGCCAATTGGCTCGATTCATACCAAAAATCATAGTTGCCAACGAATAATTGGATCTTACCAAAATCGATATCAGCAATATGCGTACATACTTTGTTCAAAAAATGCCGGTCATGAGAAACGACAATGACGGTATTTTCATAATTGTACAAGAAATTTTCTAACCAGATGATCGAATGCAGGTCTAAGTTATTGGTAGGTTCATCGAGTAATAGGATGTGAGGATTACCAAATAGAGCTTGAGCGAGTAACACACGAACCTTTTCACTCCCGCTTAGTTCCTTCATTTTAATACTCTGAAGCTCTTTGCCAATCCCTAAACCCATTAATAACTCAGAGGCCTCGGCTTCTGCTTGCCAACCATTGAGTTCGGCAAACTCACCCTCTAATATGGAAGCGTTAATTCCGTCCTCTTCAGAAAAATCTGCTTTTGCATAGAGGGCATCTTTTGCTACCATAATTTCATAGAGTTTGGAGTGTCCCATCATTACGGTGTTCAATACTTCTGAATCTTCAAATTCAAAGTGATCTTGTTTTAAAACGCCAATTCGTTCGCCAGGTGTTAGGATGACATCGCCACTGGTAGAGTCTATTTCACCTGATAATATTTTTAAAAACGTCGATTTTCCGGCTCCGTTTGCCCCAATTAGCCCATAACAGTTTCCGGGAAGAAATTTTACATTTACATCTTCAAACAATGCCCGTTTACCGAATCTTAAAGTGATCCCACTAGTACTAATCATTATTAATCGTTCCTTTGTTTTAAATATTTTTATCCCAAGAATTTATTATATCACTTTAGCACGTGAAGATATAGCAAAATGAACAATGAAAGCCCTCTTACCTTAAAATCAAAGGCAAAGGGCTTCAGATCCGGTCAGGTATTATAAAATTATATTACCGTATAAGAAATTCAGTGTACGGAATCGTTGCCTGATTCTTCTAAAATCTTTCTCATGATTAAGATACCCGACATAGTTTTAGGAAAGCCTGCACTTGGAGCTACTAAGAGAATAGAGTGTTCAATTTCTTCCTTAGTGCACCCGCAACTTAAGGCTTTCAAAATGTGCGTTCTGAGAGCCCTAGGGTATTGGCACTCTGTAGACAGTGCTACTTTTATTAGCCAGCATGTCTTTTCATCTAAAGGGCCCCCTTCCTTATGTACTAATTGTCCGTATTTCTCATAGGCCTCATAAATACCCTCGTGATGTTCAGTAAAGTACTTTAGGTTGATCTCAGTACTGTCTATATTGTCAAAATAATCGTCCATGAATTTACTCCTTTAGGTAATTTTCTTTAGATTATCTCCAAGCAATTAATTTTTATTCATATAATCCTTGCTAACTACTTGACGCATTCCTAGAGTATAATTGTGAAAGTGATATTGATATTTGAATGGGAGATGATTTTGTTGAAAATGGAAATAGAATTGACCAGAGAAGTTAGAACGGTTCTTGTTGAAAGTTTGAAGAGCTATTATTGGAACGAGAGAAATGAAGAGTTAAATAACTTAGGTGCAGAGTTACTACTTGATTTTATTATCAATGAAATAGGGCCTTATATTTATAATAAAGCTATAGATGACTCTTATGCTTACATGAGTGAAAGAATAGAAGATATGCTTGGGCTTCAGAAACGCATAAGGTAGGAGGGAACTACTTGAATTTATTAAGTTCATTTCTGCCTATCATTGATGAGCGATCACGCATCCTAATTCTTGGGTCAATGCCAGGGGTCGAATCCCTGAGATTACAACAATATTATGCTAATCCCAGAAACCAATTCTGGAGGATACTTTATGAACTTTTCAATACACAGGCCAGTCAGGTATACGAAGAAAGGGTGTCCTTTATTAAGAGTAATAAAATTGCTGTATGGGATGTTATTGACAACTGTTATCGGGTAGGTAGTCTGGATTCTAATATTCGAGAAGAGAAAGTAAACGACTTTAGTGCTCTGTATAAGGCATATCCTGACATAAAAACAGTTATGTTTAATGGAGGCAAAGCATACGATACCTATAAAAAGTGGATAGGATTTGATCCGACCACAAATCTAACGTTTCATAAACTCACATCCTCTAGCCCTGCCAATACCAAAAAATATGAAGAAAAGCTTAGGGAGTGGGGTGATAAATTTTACGGTGCAACCCAGAATATTTAGAAGGGAAGAGAGTAATGAAAAATAAAGGTTTTTCGCCAATCAATATGTTTAGATTACTGATTGTAGTTGCGGTAGTAATCCTGTCAGCGCTTGTTCTCTTTGGTAACTCTACAGGATTACAAAAGATTCAATTAAACTTGGCTAATCAAATGTTACTAAGTATACTACTGACAGTTAATGGTATTATAGGTCTAAGGGATAGCAATAAGCAAAAAAGAGCCATGGCGTATACATCTCTGCTTGTTGCCCTATTTATCCTAGGTTTAACGATATTAACATTTATTCAAATCTCAAGGAATGGTTAAATTGGTCTTTTGATCTTACTTTATAGATTACCGAGTGGAACATTTTATTGCATCATGTCCCTCGATCCAATCGACAAATTGTCTTGCAGTCCTAGCAGAACGGCCGTTATACCAGAGCGCCCATTGTAGAGCCTCTCTTTGTAGTCGTTCTTTGTCAATTCTTAAATTTCGGTTTAACGCAATCCCATTGACTATTCTAAGATATCGGTTTTGATCCGGTGAAGAGAACACTATACTAATGCCAAATCTATCGGCGAGCGAAAGCTTTTCCTGCATGCTGTCCCCAGCATGAACTTCCTCATTATGGTTGCCCGACTGCAAGCCGGCTCTCTCACTAAAATATTCCTTTACTAGGTGTCTGCGGTTGGAGGTGGCATAGATTAATATGTTGGGTGTTTTAGTTTCAAGACCACCTTCAAGCACAGCTTTCAGTGATGTATAGTTTTCCTCATTGTCTCCAAAGACCAGATCATCAACGAAGATAATAAACTTTTGGGCTCTATTTTTTAAATGTCTAATAATCAAGGGAAAATCAGCTAGGTAGGCCTTTGGAACTTCAAGCATTCGCAGTCCATGGCTATGATATTCATTAAGTATGGCTTTGACAGTAGATGATTTCCCAGTACCCCTATCTCCGTAAAGAAGAACATTGTTGGATGGACAGCCCTCCAGAAACTGAAGTGTATTTTCTATCACTCTTGTTCGTTCGTTTTGGTAATCCACCAGTTCGTTTAAGGTGATTGCGTCTGGACTATCTATCCCTTTTAGGTAGCCATGGCCATCTGTCTTCTCCCAAACAAAGGCAATATAACGAGCATATATACCGCAGCCGTAGGTTTTGTGAAAAATCCTAAGATCCTCAATACACTCATCCCACAGTTCGCAGGTATTAAACCTATCCATCACTTGTTGTATATGATCAAGGCTGCTGGTAGGCTGGCTTTCTAATATCCAATCTGGAAGTCGCTCTATGATTAATTTATCACTGTGATCTTCAAACAATTTTGTTAGCTCGGTTTTAATTATAGAAGGACTAAGCTCTGCAACTTGTTGAAGATTTCGTAAATCATTGGAAACCGCTTTCTCAAGAACTTTCTCGGAGATACTGCTTAGCACAGCTTGTACTTTCAATGAAAATGGATTCTCATCAAAAATTATTTTGTCTAGGATATAGTCTTTTAATGAAATAGTATCACTTTTTGCCAACTCAAAGTAAAAGTCATTGTATAAATTGACTACTTTTCGAAGTGCTACGTCCCCTTTGTCTAGGCAATTAAGCAGGGCTTTCAGCCTAATTAGTACCTTATCCTTTAAGAGTCCCCTGTAAATAGAAAGTGAATCCAGTGCCAGTAAAGAAGTCGATAATATAGTTAGTCCCATATAAATTCCTCCAATACCCAAGTATAGCATCCTAGAAATCATTAGGAAAGATCTAATTATTAGAAGGCTTTTGGTAACACCAGGCAGAATAGGATATAGTAGGGCTGTAAATACATTAGTTAGGTGGGGGGATAAATTATTTGGAAGGGCCAAAAAAACAGTATGAAAAACGAAGGGCGTTTTACGCGCGGCGGGTAGAAAAACTTACCCAAAGGATTAATCGATTAAGTAATCTAAGACTAGCCCTGTTCTTTGCTGGGTGTGCGTTAGCAGGTTTTCTTTATATGAGCCAAAGATCTTCTTTGGGCTTTAGTATTCTTCTCTTTACAGTGGTCTCTTTTGCTGCACTCGTCTTATGGCATCAGAACTTAAGAACAAAGCAAAGTTATATCCAAGTGATTTATGAGATCTATGAGCAAGCCTTGAAACGTTTGGCCGGTGAGTGGAAATCCTTCCCCGATACAGGAGAAGACTTTAAAGATCCCGACCACCCATTTTCAGAAGATCTTGACCTTTTTGGACCCAGTTCACTTTTCCAGTGGACTAATACTGCTAAAACCTTTAGGGGAAGGGAAAAACTGAAAGAGTGGTTGAGCGAGTACCCGGTAGAGGGTGGTGTCATTCAAAAGAAACAAGAAGCAATCAAGGAATTGGCACTCAATCTTGCTTGGCGACATCGTTTTATGGCGGAGGCTGGGGCTACAAAGAATCCTTTGAATTCTCCAACTCGTATCATAGAATGGGCGAAGTCGTATGATCCTTCTTATTTGCGGCCTGGGATTGTCATTGCAGCTCGAGCGCTCCCGATAATCACTTTAACATTTTTATTTATTTATATATTTACTTCTAAAGTATCTTTCTGGTTTCCGCTAGCGGGTTTTTTCCTTCAGGCAATCATACTCTTTGCTGGAAAGCAAAGGAGTAAAGCGCTGGAAGCGGTTTATGTTTATAAGGATAGTATAAGAATTTATGAGAAGATGCTGGAACGGTTTGAAAAGCGAACTTTTAAATCAGAGTACCTACAACAGCTAAAAAAAGGTTTATTTGATCGTGATGGAAGGAAGGCTTTCGAACAAATAAAAAAACTTTCGGGTTTGGCCGAGCTCATATCCAATCGAGGCAATTCGATGTTTTTAGTGATTAACATTTTCACCCTCTGGGATATCCAGTGCATGATCGCCTTGGAGGCTTGGAAGGAGAAATCTGGACGTTCTCTGGGGCGGTGGGTGGATACTATTGCTGAACTGGAAGGGTTAGCGAGCCTTGCAATAATTCACTTCGATCATCGAGATTGGACATTGCCGAAATTTGCCTCGGAAAATTCGGGGCTAGTTGCAGTCAATCTTGGTCATCCGCTGTTGGTTAATTCAACGTCTAACGATTTATCTATCGAAAAACGCTCCGGGATCTTATTAATTACAGGTTCTAACATGTCCGGTAAAAGCACTTTACTACGTACGGTGGGGATTAATCTAGTTCTGGCTTATGCTGGAGCGCCAGTGTGCGCCAAGGGTTTCAGTTGTTCGATGATGCAGATCTACAGCTGTATGCGGGTCAGTGATAATCTTGGGGAAAATATCTCTTCCTTCTATGCAGAATTATTGCGAATTAAACAAATCGTCAGCGCTACAAAAGCAGAGAAAAAAATATTCTTCCTATTAGATGAAATATTCAAGGGAACCAATTCTCAAGACAGGCATGCTGGGGCGAAGGTCCTGATTCGACAATTGAGCAAGGCTGGGGCCATGGGTATGGTCTCCACTCATGATTTGGAACTAGGAGATCTGGAACGTGAAAGTGAGCGAAGGATTCGAAACTATCATTTCCGGGAGTTTTATAAAAACGATGAAATCCATTTTGACTATAAGCTTCGGCCAGGGATTTCAACTACCCGTAATGCCATGTATCTGATTAAGATGGCGGGTATTGATGTGGACGTAGAAGGTACCCTATGATACACAATTACGAAGGAATGTCCAATCACCGGAAGTGCTTAGAGAGCCGCTAGCAATTGACGGCTCTCTTTTTCTAACCTCTTGTAAAAAGGGAGAATTAATGTTATCCTCAATAATATCAATACCCCCATAGGGTATAAAGTTAATGTAGTTTATAATGAAGATTAGGAGTGGGACTAATGAATAAAGCATATATTGACCCCAATAAATGTGACCGTTCAGCCATGTGTCCGGCAAGAAGGTCTTGTCCTGAGAAATCAATTACCCAAGAAAAACTTGGTTTTTTTAAGCGAGGAGTGCCAGTTGTTGACTCGGAAAAATGCGTTTCTTGTGGTGAGTGTATAAAGATGTGCCCCCATGGAGCAATCACGATGCAAGGACCTTCGGTTGGTCAGAAGACGAAAATAAAGAAAAAGAAGAAATAGCAGTTTAGCCATAATTCGCCATGATTTGAAGTGGATATACTAATCAGGTATAATTACAAATAAGGGAATTCTTAAACCCTCAATTTGGACATTTTGAGGAGGAAAACTATGCAGTCGGTAACAGTTAAGGGAATTCACAGAGAGACGGATCGGTTTCTTAATCAAAAAGTAGAGTTGTCTGGATGGGTTCGTACGGTACGCTCGTCCAAAGCGTTTGGTTTTATTGAAATCAATGACGGGAGCTTTTTCGAAAACATACAAGTGGTTTTTGAAGAAGGTCTCGCCAACTTTACGGAGATTGGGAAGCTCACGCTCAGTTCTGCCCTTCGTATTCAAGGTACGCTTGTTCCTTCACCCGGAGCGAAGCAACCGTTTGAATTAAAGGCGGAACTCATCGAGATCCTCTCGGTATCTGAGACCGATTATCCCCTGCAAAAAAAGCGGCATACCTTCGAATACTTAAGAACGATTGCGCATTTGCGCCCGAGGACGAATACCTTTGCTGCAGTCTTTCGAGTGCGTTCTGTAGTTGCCTATGCAATTCATAAGTTCTTTCAGGAAAAAGGTTATGTCTATGTTCATACCCCAATTATTACCGGAAGTGATGCTGAAGGTGCAGGAGAAATGTTTAGGGTTACCGCTTTAGATAGTTCAAAACCTCCCCACGACGAAGCCGGGAACGTAGATTTTTCCAAAGATTTCTTTGGACGTGTTACGAGCTTGACAGTTAGCGGGCAGCTCAATGTTGAGACGTACTGTATGGCCTTTCGCAACGTATACACCTTTGGACCCACGTTCCGGGCAGAAAATTCAAATACAGCGAGGCATGCTGCCGAGTTTTGGATGATCGAACCAGAGATCGCCTTTGCTGATCTTAAAGACAATATGTGCTTAGCCGAGGAAATGATGAAATTCATTATCCAGTATGCCCTGGATAATGCTCCAGAGGAGATGGCTTTTTTTAATAACTTTGTCGATAAGACTTTGTTTGAAAGGCTGGAAAATATCCTCAGCTCAGAATTTGGCCATATCACGTATACTGAAGCTGTTGAATTACTGGAAAAGGAAAACGCCAGTTTTGAGTATCCCGTTCACTGGGGGACAGATCTTCAAACCGAGCATGAGCGTTATCTAAGTGAGAAAATTTTTAAAAAGCCGGTCTTTGTATCAGATTATCCAAAGGACATTAAGGCGTTTTACATGCGGCTTAATGAAGATAATGAGACAGTGGCGGCCATGGATCTGCTCGTTCCTGGGGTTGGGGAGATTATTGGAGGAAGTCAACGGGAAGAACGTCTTGACGTACTGCAAAGTCGGATGAAGGATTCCGGGCTGAACATAGAGGATTACTGGTGGTACCTTGATATTCGGAAGTATGGAGGCGTGAAACATGCCGGGTATGGACTAGGTTTTGAACGTGTGATTATGTATTTGACGGGAATGTCTAATATCCGTGATGTAATCTCTTTCCCAAGGACAGCGAATTCTTGCGAGTTTTGAGCGGTCCGACTTCGTGGTCAAAGAGTATATTCGTTAAGAACTGGACAGATGTGCCATTTCGGTACATCTGTTTTAATTAGACAACTTCGTACCCTCTAAATCTCGCTTCCATTTGTATAACTTACGATGTTTAGTATTATGGAGTCGGATTTCTAAGAAATCGTTTGTTCAGAAGGTTCTATGGAATAAGGCTTTATAGTAAACGCTGATATTCATATTAAGGTTTCTTAACATTATCTTGGATAAGAAGCGAGGTGGTCATCTTGAAAACAGTTGCCATTGCCTGCCGAACGATTGAGGACGAACTTAATGCTGTCTACAATACGTTGTCTGACCCATTCCCGATCGTGTGGGTTGAATCTGGCCTGCACAACTTTCCTGCTCAGTTGAAAGAAAGGATACAACAAGAAATCAATAAAATTAGTGGCGTGGAGAATATTCTTCTGTTGTTTGGATATTGTGGCAATAGTATTGAAGGTCTTGTTGCTGCTCAGGCTCGCTTAGTTGTGCCGAAGGTTGAAGACTGTATATCTTTGTTGCTCGGAGGAAATCAGATTCGCCAAGCTCTAAGCAGGAAGACCCCAGCTTTTTACTTGACGGATGGTTGGCTTCGGTACGAAAAGAATATCTACTGGGAGTATGAAAAGTGTCTAGAGAAATATGGTGAGGCCAGGTCTTTGCGGATTTTTCGAGCCATGTTTGCGCATTATTCCAACCTTAATTTTATCGATACCGGGAGTTATAATATAAAGTCTGTCATGAGCAGAACGGCTGAGTTTGCTTCATTATTAAACCTCAAGCTGGGGGTAGTTCCGGGTACGTTGAAACTAATTAAAAAGGCATTTTTTGAGGAATGGGATGACGATTTCCTTATTGTTCCGAGGGGAGTACCTATACACATCAACTATGGTGTAGACTCTTTAACTTGTCAGAAATAGATAAGATTGTATAAATAGAGCTGATTGAGAATCAGGTTAATGGAGAATAGTTACTTTCTCCATTAACTTTATTTATGTTACAATAAATATATTTCGGAGGAGTCACAGTGTTTAGCACCAATTTCTGTGTGTATATTCCCTGAATGCGGAAACGTGGAGGTCCATTCGCTATAAGACGGGGGTTATCTTACGAAAATCCGGTCATATTCCGGCTAAATGAGCCATTAACAAAGTTTGCCTTCTGGTGCCCAGACCTTTTGGCATAGCTAATAATTATTGTGATATCCTCAGGGAAAAGAGACTGTTAGCAAATCAAGCAACAGTCGGACGTACTGTATGTTATAATATGTACAAGAAGTGAGGTGGAGTGGTTAATGTATCGGTTGGACGATTTGAATCCAGTACAAAGAGAAGCAGCTGAGCATAAAGAAGGGCCGCTTCTTATTCTTGCGGGAGCTGGATCGGGAAAAACCCGCGTGCTCACCTACAGAATTGCCCACTTAATTGCTCAAGGGATAGAACCCAGTGCGATTTTAGCTATCACGTTTACAAATAAAGCTGCTAAAGAGATGCGTGAGCGAGTGGCTACACTGGTAGGCAGTGAGGGGTACGGGTTATGGGTTACCACGTTTCACTCAGCCTGTGTACGAATTCTGAGACGTGAAATTGATAATCTGCCGGGGTACAACCGGAATTTTGTTATTTATGATACAGGGGACCAACAGTCTGTCCTGAAATCATGTTTAAAGGAAGACAATCTTGATGACAAAAAATTTCCAGTGCGCAATGTTGCGGCAGTTATTAGTGATGCCAAAAACAAGCTGTTAGATCCGGAAGGGTTTTCACATAAAGCTTCGGGTTATTATGAGCAAAAAATCGTGGACATCTACAAGTCGTACCAGCAGAGACTAAAAAGCAATAATGCCCTGGATTTTGACGATATTATCATGCTTACGGTGCAGCTATTTCAGCAGAACCAGCAAGTCTTTCGCTTTTATCAGGATAAATTCCGTTACATTATGGTCGATGAGTATCAAGATACGAATCACGCCCAATACATGTTGATCAAACTTTTAGCTAGTGAATATCGTAATCTCTGCGTGGTGGGGGATGATGACCAATGCATTCTTCAAGGAATGCAGGTGAGTACTCCTAATGGGACTATACCAATTGAGGACCTGGAAGTGAATCAAATTCTAGTCTGCGCTTCAGGTCAGGGAGAAACGATTCACGGCACCATCGATCATGTATCAAAGAAACACTACCATGGGCCTGTTTACAAAATTACGACTCAATCAGGTAAAGTGATTAAAGCTACTCCTAATCATATTGGCTTTGCTAGAGTCAACACTAATCCAGGCGTTTATTACGTATATTTAATGTATAAACGTGGCATGGGATACCGAATTGGTCAGACTCAAGGAGTAAGAAGTAGAAAGGGCGAAATAGTCAACGGATTATTCGTTCGTCTAAACGGTGAGCATGCTGATAAAATGTGGATTCTTAAGGTTTGCAACGACAAAGCGGAGGCGGCTTATTATGAACAGCTTCTTTCTGTCAATTATGGAATTCCGACGATGGTGTTTCACACTGCCGGACGTAAGCTTGTAATTGGTCAGGAATACATTGATAAGTTATTTAGAGATGTTAATACCGACCAAGCTGCGGCTAAAATAATGAGTGATCTGATGATTTTCGAAGAATATCCACATCATTTCAGTAGCGCGGTGATTAGGGGACAATCCGTGAGGCGGATTGTAAATGTGAATTTTTTTGCAGGTAGAAAGTCAGGTGCGACAAGTTATTGTAGCCACAGAATCGCACTGATTACCTCAGGAGAGGAACTTAAACGTCAAGCAGTAGGATGCGGTTTTCCGGTTCGTAATGGACAGAGAAATACGTGGAGAACTGAAACAGAAAGACTGGTCTATGATGAAGCAGACGCGTATGCTAAAAAGCTCTCTCAAATAGAAGAGGCGTTGGAGATCCATAAAAAGGCAAGGTTAACAAAAGGCGAGAGTTTTCGATTTATGCCTTTTGCTCATTTAAGACCTACGATGAGTGTGCCAATTTTAGAGAGCGGCAAGATTGTTGAAGATATAATTGAAGCTGTTGAAGTAGAAGATTATGACGGGTATGTCTATGATCTCTCCGTTCCTGATCTTAGACAGTTTATATGTGAAGGGGTAGTGGTGCACAATTCGGTCTATGGATGGCGCGGGGCGGATATCCAAAATATTCTCGATTTTGAGCGGGATTATCCAGAAGCAAAGGTTATCAAACTTGAACAAAATTATCGGTCTACGCAAAAGATCCTCAATGCTGCTAATGCCGTGGTCAAAAATAACGAATCGCGTAAAGAAAAGTCCCTGTGGACGGAAAATTCTGAGGGGCAACCTTTAGTGTGTTATGTAGGGTCTGATGAACGAGATGAAGCAGGCTATGTCGTCGAGCGCATTAAGCGTTTACATGAGCTGGAAGGACGGCCATTTAACGATTTTGCGGTTCTTTACCGAACGAATGCTCAGTCGCGTTCTCTTGAGGAGCGTTTAATGAAGGCAGCTACTCCTTATCGCGTTTTCTCAGGGTTGAAATTCTACCAGCGTATGGAAATCAAAGACATCTTAGCGTATTTAAGGGTCTTGTATAATCCTGCTGATCAAGTGAGTTTTGCCCGTGTACTAGGCGTGCCTAAACGTGGACTTGGGGATAGTGCGCTGGAGAAGATCTTGGAATATGCGGATGAACAGGGAATGCCAGTGCTGGAGGCCATTTTAGAGGCGGAGTATATTCCAGATTTGCCAACGCGTGCCAAGAAACCTCTGGGCGGTTTTGCCCACTTGATGCAAGGATTAGTAGCGTATTCTAAGGAAGCGTCAGTTACGGACTTGGTAGAAGCGATTTTGAACAAGACGGGGTACAAAGCGATTCTGCAGGCAGAAAACACACCGGAAGCGGAGGCTCGTCTGGAAAACTTGCTGGAGTTTCTGTCAGTAACTGCTGAGTATGATGCTAAAGCGGCTCAGTCTGCGCAAAATGCCTTAAATGATGGAGTAGACGAAGAGGAGGCCGTCCTAGGCTTAAACGGTTTCTTAGAACAAGTTTCCTTGGTTGCAGATATCGATGAGCTGGATCAAGCAGAAGAAGCCGTAGCTTTAATGACCATGCATAGTGCTAAAGGGTTGGAGTTTCCGGTGGTATTTGTAGTGGGCATGGAGGACGGGATTTTCCCTAGTAGTCGTTCACTTATGGACCCGATTGAATTAGAGGAAGAACGGCGACTTTGTTATGTCGCCATCACCCGAGCCAGGGAGAAACTCTATCTTTGTAATGCTGAAATGCGAATGCTTTACGGCAAAACACAGTACAATCGGCCTTCCTGCTTCTTAACGGAGATCCCATCAGCTTTAATGACGGATATCGACCCTCTAGATCCGCCCAAACGTCGTCCAAGCCCTAAACCTAAATCGACTTGGTCGCGGGAGAAAACGGCAGATCGGACGATTCCCTTGGGTTCAGGTTCATGGGAAAAAGGCTTCGGAAGTACTTTGGTTAGTAAAGGAGGTGAGGCACATCATTTAGGAGACAAAGTGGAACATGCTACGTTCGGACGAGGAATTATTGTCGCAATCAAGGGAGAAGGCGACCAGGCGGAGCTGACCATTGTTTTCGACGGTGGAATCAAAAAACTTTTGGCTGAATATGCCAAGTTATCAAAGTTGTAACATTCATTAACTAAGTACATTTCAAAAATTTCGCAAAAAGAAAGGTTTAGGTGTAACTATGTCAGATAATATTTATGTTGTTGGTCATAAAAGCCCTGATACAGATTCAGTTTGCTCGGCGATCGCTTTAGCTAATTTGAAGGCACTCACTGGGACTGCTAATGTTGTTCCTTGTTCAGCCGGAAAACTCAATAAAGAGACTGAGTATGTACTCAATTATTATGGAGTTGCAATTCCTCAGGTATTAGAGTCCGTAGAAGCTAAACAAAAATTAATTCTCGTCGACCATAATGAGTATGGACAAGCGGTAGCTGGTGCAGATCAAGCTCAGCTCGTACAAATTGTTGACCATCACAAAGTGGGCGGATTCCAAACTTCTGAACCCCTTTATGTTCGTATTGAACCAGTCGGTTCTACATGCACGATTGTAGCACAAGCGTACAAGGAACAAGGCTTAGTCCCAGAAAAAGCGATTGCAGGAATTTTACTCGCAGCCATTCTTTCCGATACCGTTATCTTCAAATCCCCAACCTGCACCGAGCTGGATAAGACAATCGCTGCTGAACTCGCTGCTATTGCCGGAGTTGACCCAAAGACCTTTGGTATTGATATGTTCAAAGCATCTTCCAACATTGCAGATCGTACTCCTCAAAGCATGATCGAAGAAGATCTTAAGGCCTTCACCATGGGTCCTCACAAAATCGGAGTTGGACAAGTAAGTCTGATGGGTATGGATGGATTTGAAGCCGTTCGGGCCAACTTAACCGCAGCAATTGAAGCTCATCGTGTAGCACAAGGAATGAAATATCTTTGCTTAATGATTACAGATATTTTAACAGACACTACTGAGCTGATCGTCAAAGGTGACAACCCAGAAGAAGTAGCGAAAGCCTTCGGCAAAGAAATTGTCAATGGCAGCGTTGATCTTCCAGGCGTTCTTTCCCGTAAGAAGCAAGTTGTACCACAAATGACAACATATTTCCAAGGTTAATTTTCTTACCTAGTAATGAACAAGCGATTTAATAAGTAGGATTATGGGAATCATAGTATGTAGGATCAATTGATTCAGTTATAGTGCGCTTGTTAATTGGATAAGTCTCATAAGCCTAGGGAAGAGACGGGGATCGGGGGGATTTCAGTGCAGGATGATTTCGAGCTTTTGGCCACGCTTCGTAAGGAACTTGAGGAAGCTAATAAGCAGTATTATGGGCTTGACCGCCCACGTATCTCAGATGCGGAATACGATGCTTTAATGCAAGAACTTCTAACCCTAGAAGCCAAGCATCCAGACTGGGTTACTCCGGATTCTCCGACTCAACGGGTTGGGGGAGAGGTTGCCAAAGAATACAAGAAAGTGCGGCATTTAGAACCTCTCCTTAGTTTAGATAATGCCTTTGCCCCAGGTGATTTACGCGAGTTTGATCGACGCGTTCGCCAGGTGGCCGCCTCAGTGGATTATGTGGTTGAACTTAAAATTGATGGTCTAACAGTCGCCCTAACCTATGAGGATGGGCTTATGGTGCGTGGAGCAACACGTGGAGATGGTTCTGTTGGAGAGGATATTAGCGCTAATGTTAAAACAGTGGGATCTATTCCTCTGCGCTTAAACAAGACAGTTCCTAGGTTGAGTATCAGGGGAGAAGGGTATATGCCCAAAGCCTCGTTTGTACGTTTGAATCAAGAACGAGAAGAAGAAGGGCAGCCTACGTTTGCAAATCCTCGTAATGCCGCAGCTGGGTCATTACGTCAGCTGAATTCGCGAATCACGGCCGAGCGCAAACTCGATTATTTTGCCTATCAAGTGTTATCGGCCAACGAATTGGGATTACATAATCAAATAGATGTGCTTACCTATTTAAAAGAACAGGGTTTTGTCGTAAACCCTGAGTATAAAGTGTTTAGCGATATTGAAGAGGTTATTAGGTATTGTGAAAAAATGGCAGCAGAGCGTCATCATTTTTCGTATGACATTGATGGCCTGGTGATTAAAGTGAATGAATTTGACCTTCAACAGGAACTTGGCTTCACAGCCAAAAGTCCCCGCTGGGCAATTTCTTATAAATTTCCGGCGGAACAGGTTGAAACAGTTGTTGAAGATATTATTTTACGAGTTGGTCGGACAGGAGTATTAACGCCCACCGCTGTTCTAAAAGCAGTTTTAGTGGCAGGATCTACTGTGAGTCGTGCTACACTCCATAATCTAGATAACATCCGAGAAAAGGATATTCGGATTGGGGATCATGTGCTCTTACATAAAGCAGGAGATGTGATTCCGGAGGTTGTCCGAGTCTTACCTGAAAAACGCACCGGTGAGGAAAGGCTTTTTGAAATGCCGGACCTCTGTCCGGAATGCCAGAGCCCGGTTTTGCGTGAAGAGGAAGAGGTTGCCTATCGTTGTCAGAGTATTATTTGCCCTGCCCAACAACGTGAGGGGATTATTCATTTTGTCTCTAGAGATGCAATGGCGATTGACGGATTAGGGCCTGCGGTTGTTCAACAATTACTAGATTTGGAGTTAATCAAAGACGCAGCGGATCTCTATTCTTTAACGTTCGAGGAGCTTATCCCTGTCGAACGGATGGGGAAAAAATCGGCGGAGAATTTACTGAAAGCAATTGCCGACAGTAAAGAACGAGGGCTGGCTCCGTTGGTTTTTGCCTTGGGAATCCGCCACACTGGAGAAAAAGCTGGGAAAGTTTTGGCTCAGACATTTGGTTCTATGGAAAAACTACAGGAAGCAACCCTTGAGGATTTGCAAGCGATTCCGGATATCGGACCAGCGATGGCGGAAAGTCTGGTTCAATTTTTCAACCTGGAAAGTACGGAACGTTTTCTGTCAAAATTGCGTGCAGCCAGTGTGAATATGACTGCAGAAATCTCGACTAAGCCTCAGATATTTGCGGGTAAAAGCATCGTTGTTACCGGTTCTCTTGAGCGTTGGGAGCGGCGGGAGATCGAGACAATTATTGAGGAGTATGGTGGAAAAGCAGCAAGCAGTGTCAGTAAAAAGACCGCCTTTGTCGTTGCGGGAGAAAAAGCGGGGTCGAAGCTGGAGAAAGCGCAGAATCTGGGGGTACATATCTTGACTGAAGAGGAATTCGAACAGTTGATTAAGCATTCATAACTAAGCCGGTTTCTCTATACTGTGAGAAATCGGCTTTATAATTATTAAGAAGCCTCGATGTTCAGCTTTAGCTGAACGAGTTCACAGATTACCAGAAGACCTTCCGATGACTTTACATTCATAGACTAGGGGTATACAGTAAATAGAAATTATGCTAAAATACACCGAAAGGAAGTGCTCTTTTATGATTAATAAAAGAATTATATTATTTTTTGCAATCATAGTGTTATCGCTTTTATGGACAACCAGCGTTTTCGCAACCCAGATAGCGACCACGGACAAAACAATACAAGAAAAAGATAAAGTCGTCTCCAGAATTGACATTGTCTCCATGACAAAAACTGCTGACAATAAAATTACTTTTAGATACAGAATCTTTAATCAATATGGTTTGTTAATTACGAATGAGATACCAGACTCACAGCTTTATGCATTTTTAGCTGGCTCATCAATCACTTTATATCCCTCGACACAATCTGGGACAATAACAATTGATTCTCCATCAGAACTTGCTAAATCAGCGTGTTTGATATTAGCCGATACAATAACTCGTGTTAACACGACGATGGGTATATCCAACGAACTGCTTGGTAGAGCAGAAGAACCTGTTGAACCCGCTGTACCCCTTGAAGATAGTTTAAAAATCTATCAAATAGTCTTTACGTCAAACGATTTAATAAAGACTGGAGAGACTACCGCAACATTTCATTATCTAGTATTGAATGCACTGGGTACAGATATTACTAAACTTACTCCTAATGACCAGATAATTGCCACTACATCGGTAGGTACAAACATAGTGTTAGACCCTTTAACAGAAACTGGGACAATCACTTATGAAGCTTCGGATATTGATAAGGCAACCATAATTACCCTGTCTGACAAGCAAACGGGCCTAACTGCCATATTAAATACTGGGGAAACAGAAGCAGACCAGCAAACAACTGAAGACGCCTTGATAGTCTCAAGACTGTATTTTTCTTCCGTTAATTTGCTTAAGACGGGGGAAACTACGGCTACCTTTAAGTACAAACTATTGGATAGCTATTATAGGGATATCACTCGGAAAATTCCTGCTTTGGATATAGTTGCAACTGCCTTAGTAGGCTCATCAAAAGCTGAAGTGTGTTTGGATCCTTTAACGGGCTCAGGTACAATTACCTATAATTTTGCGGATACTGATAAAAATGTCATGGTGACACTAATCCATAAGACGGGCGTTGGAGCATCATCAACCTTAACTATTTATGATTCTGAGTCAGAATTAATGAATGTAATCAAAAACGATGATACATCCGTAGGGCAAATTGGATTTGTTTTAACTGACGTATTAGATGGATCTGGAACAACCTCACAACTAAGCTATTACATCTTAAATAAATCTGGCAAAGATATCACGAAAAAAGTTCCTGCCTCTCAAATTGCTTTAGAAGCATCCATTAATTCGATGCTTAATATTAAACCTCCAACAGGAACATGTTATATAGACTATGACTCTCTTAATACTCATAAAATAGCGATCGTTAAATTGACAGATAGAATAACGGGTGTCATGGCATCCATTAATATAGGTGATAGAGAAACTTGGAAACAAAAAATTCCTCTAGAAGTTAACCTAATTGCTTTTAGATCAAACGATTTAATAAAAATCAGCAATGACTCTGCTATCTTTAAGTACATAATTCGCAGTCAAAGTGGCGCAGTCATTACTGAAGCCATTCCAAGTTCTCAGATATCAACAACTGCATCTCTTTTAGCTTCAATATCCTTTAATCCGTTAGCAGGAATAGGAACAATAACCTATAATTCCTCTTCTGATCTTGATAAACCAATTGTGATTACTCTTGCAGATAAAGTAACCGATACAAGAGTAAGTTCCACTTTCAATAGCTCTAGCTCTATAACTCCAGGTGTAACTCCGAATCTAACTGTTACCCCGAAAATCAGTCACATTACTATAACTTCAACTAAATTAGCAATTAGTTCCGCAGGATTAGGATACGCAACCTATAACATTACAGATCAATTCGGAAATGATATTACTAATTCTTCTCTTGGCAAGGGTGTAGTTTTTAAGATTGATGGAGGTGGTACGGTTAACGCGAGAGATGGATTGCTTACTATTACACCAGAAAATGGAGCTAATCTTAATGAACAAACGTCAATAGTAATGACTGCCTATGATTCCGCTACTGGAATTTCAACAAGTGCCACACTAATAGTTGTACCTATGTTTAGTTAAATTGTAAATCTATGAAAAAGAAGAAAATTGATTATTCCTTTAAAGCGGTTCAGAGCATTAATCAGGAAAAAGCCGACTTCTCGATCGAGAAATCGGCTTTTTCCTGATTAAGACTTGTTATCAGAATCCTGAGTTCTCAACTTGATGAGCATGCCCAACTTCTTTATATTACTTTCCGATTCTGCAAATTCTTTTTTAAATATTAGAGTGTATGCAATTAAAATGGAACGTACAAAGCGCAAGTCGAGAACCGTCCCAAGTTGCATGCCATATTGCCCCCTTCTCCAATATTTGCTATGATAGAGGATAAAGTAACAAACTATCCAAAGGGAAGGTGAATAAGTTGACAATTTCACGTGAAGACGTTGAATATGTGGCAGCATTAGCGCGTCTAGAATTGACCGAACAGGAAACTCAAGAGTATACCGAACAACTTAACTCGATTTTAGATTATGCGGCTATGTTAGAACGCTTAGATACGAACGATGTGCTCCCTACGGCTCATGCTGTTCCTCTGCATAATGTATTGCGCGAGGATCAAGGGAAACCTTCGATCAATCATGAAAAAGCCTTAAGGAATGCCCCAGATGGGGAAGAGGGTTTCTTTAGGGTGCCTAAAATTGTCTAACCTTGAAAGGAAGGTGCGAAAATGGCAAAAGGGGATATACAAAAGTCAGTCAGCGAACTACACGAGCTTCTCGTTCGTAAAGATATCAGCTCCACTGAGTTGACGAAAGATTACATAGATCGTATTCATTCAGTCGAGCCAGATTTACAAGCGTATTTAACGGTTTTAGAAGATCAAGCGTTAGCCCAAGCGGAAGAGGTGGATCGCAAGATCGCTCAGGGAGAGGTTATCAGTCCCTTAGAGGGAATCCCGATGGCGATGAAAGATAACATGTGCACGGAGGGCGTTCGGACAAGTTGCGCTTCAAGGATGTTAGAAAATTTTATTCCGCCCTATAATGCGACTGTTACAGACCGCTTGCGGGCGGCGGGAACAATTCTACTCGGTAAGCTAAATATGGATGAGTTTGCCATGGGTTCCTCGACGGAGAATTCATATTTTGCTAAGACTCGCAATCCTTGGGATTTAGAGTATGTTCCCGGAGGATCTTCCGGGGGAGCTGCTGTCGCCGTAGCTGCGGATGAGGCTGGTTTTACCTTGGGGTCTGATACAGGGGGATCCATCCGCCAACCGGCTGCCTTTTGTGGGGTGGTTGGAATGAAACCCACCTACGGAGCAGTTTCCCGGTATGGCTTAATTGCCTATGCGTCTTCACTTGATCAGATAGGTCCACTTACCAAAAACGTGCGAGATAATGCCTTAGTGATGAATGCCATTGCCGGACATGATCTCCTTGATTCAACCTCGGTTCCGTTTGAAAAGCCGGATTATACGAAGTTTCTCGTCAATGAAATTAAAGGTTTGAGAATTGGGATTCCTCGTGAGTATTACGGCGAGGGAATTGATCCGGAGGTTGCCAAAGGGATTCAGTTAGGGATTCAAACCCTTATTGATCTTGGTGCAGAAGTGTCTGAATGCTCATTACCTCATACAGAATACGCCATACCTGCGTATTACCTGATTGCGACAGCTGAAGCGAGCTCTAATCTGGCTCGTTATGATGGTGTGCGCTATGGCTATCGTGCAGAGTCCAGCGACGTTTTAAATATGTTTAAATTAACTCGAGCAGAAGGATTTGGGCCGGAAGTGAAACGAAGGATCATGCTGGGAACCTATGCTCTTAGTTCGGGGTATTATGATGCCTATTATCTGAAAGCGCAGAAGGTCAGAACGTTGATAAAGCAGGATTTTGACAAGGCGTTTGAGAAGTTTGATGTTTTACTCTCCCCGACAGCTCCGACACCTGCCTTTAAATTTGGGGAAAAATCCGCCAACCCTTTAGCAATGTATTTATCAGACATTACGACCGTCCCGATTAACTTGGCAGGTATTCCGGCCATTTCTATTCCGGCGGGATTCGTCAATGGTCTACCGATTGGCATGCAACTTATGGGTAAACCATTTGATGAAGGGACGTTGTATCGTGTAGCCTATACTTTTGAGCAAAACACGAATTATCACACGTTAAAACCAAGTTTGTCAGGGGAGGTGCTGGCTTGTGGTAGTCGCTAACAACTATGAAATGGTCTGTGGACTAGAGGTCCACGTTGAACTTCAAACTAAGACGAAGATTTTCTGTGGATGTACAACTGAGTTTGGAGGAGAACAAAACACTCATGTTTGCCCTGTGTGTCTGGGCATGCCTGGAGCACTCCCTGTTGTTAATCGTGAAGTGGTAAATTATGCCATTAAAGCGGGTCTGGCGCTGAATTGCGAAATTGCAGAGTTTTCTAAGTTCGACCGTAAGAACTACTTTTACCCCGATTTGTCGAAGAATTATCAGACATCGCAGTTTGATTTGCCGATTTGTGGCAAGGGTGGGTTAGAGATTGAAGTGGACGGGGAGAAAAAGTGGATCGGGATTACACGGGCCCATATGGAGGAAGATGCCGGCAAGCTCGTACATAGTGGAGAGACCATCTCAACCTCGAACGAGTCTTCCGTCGACTATAACCGAGCAGGAGTACCCTTGTTGGAAATTGTTTCTGAGCCAGATATGCGCTCAATATCCGAAGTGCTTGCTTATCTCGAAAAATTAGTGCAGATTTTGGAGTATACTGAAGTCTCCGATTGTCGTTTAGAACAAGGCTCAGTGCGTTTTGATGTCAATGTTTCTCTGCGACCGGTTGGAGCGGCAACCTTCGGAACCCGTACAGAAACCAAAAATTTAAATTCGTTTAGCTCGGTTCGGCGATGCATGGAATATGAAGTGGCTCGTCAAGCCCGTGTTCTCGATGCAGGGGAAAAGGTTATTCAGGAAACTCGCACTTGGGATGAGGGGCGGGGGGTTACCTTAACCCTTCGTTCTAAAGAAGAAGCACATGATTATCGGTATTTTCCGGAACCTGACCTAGCTCCACTGGTTATTGACCGAGAATGGGTGGAAAGAATCCGTAAAACCCTACCGGAACTTCCAGCAGTACGCCGTGCTCGGTTGCAAGGGTTGGGGCTATCCGCTTATGATGCAGCTGTTATTACGCAAGCAAAAGCTATGGCGGACTTCTTTGATGCTGCCTTAGCCAACTTTGGAGATGCCAAGACGTTGGCAAATTGGGTCATGGGCGATGTTACTCGTCTCCTGAATACAAACCAGTGTAGTGTGCTCGATTCTCCGATTTCTGCCAAACAATTAGCGGAACTTCTCGAACTCATAGCTAAAGGAACCCTGAGCGGAAAGATTGCCAAGAGTGTCCTTGAAGAAATGTACAGCACGGGTAAGGATGCAGGCCTTATCGTTAAGGAAAAAGGACTCGCGCAGATCAGTGACGAGGGCGCATTACTAAGAATTATTGACGATGTAATTTCTGCCAATCCTCAATCAGTAGAAGACTACCGAGCAGGGAAAAATCAGGCGATTGGGTTCCTAGTCGGGCAAATCATGAAGGCTACCAAAGGCCAAGCAAATCCGGGACTTGTCAATCAGTTGCTCAAGGGGAAATTAAGTTAGGTTTTCTTTCCATAAATATGCTTATCCTAATGGCACCGACTGAGGCCTCCAGGCTAAGGACCGTGGTGCTAATAATACCTTGAAAGTATACAGTATAAAGAAATAGATATTCTACAAACTCGAGGGGTATTATGTTATAATAAAGATTATGCTAAATCTAGCTGCATACAAGCCGAATAATTTCTTACTGTTTAGAGAGGGGTGAGTCAGAATAATGAGTAGACATTTAGTAATTGTGGATACCACATTACGTGACGGAGAACAAACGGCAGGAGTTGTTTTCTCCAATCAAGAAAAATTGCGTATAGCTCGATTGCTTGATGAGCTTGGCGTTCATCAGATTGAAGCAGGTGTTGCTGTCATGGGTGGCGATGAAAAGCGGGCCATTAGTGATATTTGTAAATTAGGCTTAAATTCAAGTATTATGGGCTGGAACCGCGCGGTAGTTTCTGATATCGAAGCCTCTTTGGCTTGCGGAGTTGATGCAGTGGCCATTTCCATTTCTACCTCGGATATTCATATTGAGCATAAACTATTGACTACACGTGAGGACGTTTTAGAACGGATGGTAAAGGCAACTACCTTCGCTAAACGTGAAGGGATGTATATATCCGTTAATGCGGAAGATGCCTCTCGTTCAGATATGGATTTTCTAGTGGAATTTGCTAAAGAAGCCAAAAAAGCGGGTGCTAATCGTTTGCGCTATTGTGATACTGTGGGGATCTTGGACCCCTTCAAAACGTATGACAATATTCAAACCCTGATCGAAAAAGCAGGGATTGACGTTGAAATGCATACTCATGACGATTTCGGAATGGCAACAGCCAATGCTTTAGCAGGTGTAAAGGCAGGAGCGACGCATGTTGGGGTTACGGTGAATGGTTTGGGAGAACGTGCCGGTAATGCAGCCTTAGAAGAAGTGATTATGGCCTTAAAGCACTTACTCGATACGGATTTATGCTTTGCCACGGAACGTTTTGTCGAGGTTTCTGAATATGTCGCTCGAGCCTCAGGGCGGATGCTTCCACCCTGGAAATCGATTGTGGGCAGTAATATGTTTGCGCATGAATCTGGGATTCATGCCGATGGAGCATTAAAGAACCCTAAGACGTATGAAGCATTCAGTCCCGAAGATGTCGGCTCCGAACGTCAGATCGTGATAGGAAAACACTCTGGGACTGCGTCCATCAAAGCAAAATTCTTCCTTGAGTATGGAAAAGAGATGACTGATGAAGATGCTGCTGAAATGTTGAAAAGAGTCAGAGTTTTGGCTGTTGACATGAAACGTTCGCTCTTTGATAAGGAACTTGTGTACATTTATAGCGATATGTTAAAACAACGCAGTTAGAAAAAGCTTAGAATTTTAAAAGGCGGCCATGAGCCGCCTTTTTGTCAATAGTCAGAGAATATCAGGGAACTAAGGGACGACAGGTGAGGTGTCAAGCATCGAATGCACCTGACTTGTACAGGAAGTTTGAGATTAAAGCAAGGACTAAAGAAGGCTAGTTGTGTTGGCGTTGGTATTCGACCGACTGCTTTCCCTATCGTTGGCCATCACCTAAAGACTTGACGCTAGCTGAGTTTTCTTTATAATGAAAGGGAGTACATAAATGACTATTAAAGTAACATTAATTCCAGGAGACGGAATAGGGCCAGAGGTTAGTACTGCGGCCCAGAGTGTAATTACGGCTAGTAGGGCTGCGATCGATTGGGAAGTAGTTGAAGCTGGCGAAGCTTGTATTGCTCAGTATGGAACTCCATTGCCGGAACATGTCTTAGAAACAATTCGTCGCAACAAGGTAGCTTTGAAAGGACCCATCACAACCCCAGTCGGGAAAGGCTTTCGCAGCGTCAATGTCGCCTTGCGTCAACAATTGCAACTTTATGCCAATGTCCGTCACTTGCGGAACTTACCGAATGTCCCTTCGAGGTATAATGATGTTGATATTGTGGTTGTCCGTGAAAACACGGAGGATCTCTACGCAGGAATTGAACACATGGTTGGCCAAAACGCGGCGGAAAGTATCAAAATTATTACCCGTGAAGCTTCAGAACGTATTGGTAGGTATGGTTTTGAATTAGCCCGTCGTGAAGGGCGTAAACGAGTGACCATTGTTCATAAAGCCAATATCATGAAACTGAGTGATGGCCTTTTTTTGGAAAGCGTACGATCCGTGGCTAGTGATTATCCGGAGATTGAGTGTGATGACCGGATCGTCGATGCGATGTGTATGAATTTAGTTCAAATACCCGAGCAATTTGATGTCTTGGTTCTACCGAATCTCTATGGGGACATTGTTTCAGATCTCGTTGCTGGATTAGTCGGAGGACTAGGTGTCGCACCGGGGGCTAATATTGGAGAAATAGGCGCTGTATTTGAGGCTGTCCACGGTAGTGCCCCTCAGATTGCAGGCAAGAATCTGGCCAATCCACTGGCAATGATTTTGTCCGGTGTAGAATTGCTTAAATTTCTTGGCTTTGTGAAAGAGGCCCAGCGGGTTGAGAAAGGTATCGAGTATGTTCTGAGACAAAGAGATTATATTACTCCAGATTTAGGTGGGGAGGCCGGTACTAAGGAGATGGCGTCTGCTATTATAGATGCCATGATTTGAGGTGGTATTCAAAGTTATTACGATTCTTCAATGCTAATCCAACGCACCCAACCTTAAGGTCTTCTTTATACTTTATTTTTTCTACGACCCCTTCAGAAAATAATTGGTTAAAATTTTCACAATATTTTCAATAATTCTGAATTTAAGGAGTGGTGTCGAAAAGGCGAGAAAAAGCAGTTTATATGCAAACAACCTCAAGGGGATTGATTGATTCGTTGGGATGTAATTCACAATGTATTCGATTTACAAATCTAATAGAAAATGGAGGAATAAATATGAAAACAATTATGGTCATCGGGGCTGGACAAATGGGGGGCGGAATCGCCCAAGTCGCCGCCCAAGCAGGCTATTCTGTCATTTTAAATGACATTAAGGATGAGTTCGTCATGCGGGGTCTCGGCATCATTCAAAAAAACCTCAACCGCAGTGTCGAAAAAGGAAAACTTAGTGCTGAAGATCAAGAGGCTACTTTAGCTCGCATAACAAAATCGACCTCCCTGCAAGATGCAGTAGCGGCAGACTTAGTCATTGAAGCCGCAGTGGAGAATATGGCCATCAAAGCCCAAGTGTTCTCTCAACTGGACGTCATTTGCCCTGAACACACCATACTTTCGACCAATACATCCTCTTTACCGATCACTGAGATAGCAGCCTTCACTAAACGTCCAGATCGCGTGATTGGTATGCACTTTATGAATCCCGTCCCAGTGATGAAGCTCGTCGAGGTTATTCGTGGCTTGGCCACCAGCGACGAAGTATATAAAACGATTGAAACCTTAAGCCAGACAATGGGCAAAACGCCGGTGGAAGTTAATGATGCCCCCGGATTTGTCGCTAACCGGGTCTTAATCCCGATGATCAATGAAGCCGTCTATACATTCTATGAGGGCATAGCCACCGTAGAAGCGATTGATAATGTTATGAAGTTAGGCACGAACCAACCCATGGGTCCGTTGGCGTTAGCAGATCTAATCGGACTGGATACGGTCCTATCCATTATGGAAGTTCTCCATGAGGGTCTAGGCGATAAATATCGCCCCTGCCCGCTACTTCGTAAATACGTAAAAGCAGGCTGGCTGGGACGGAAATCCGGTCGTGGCTTTCATAACTACGGAGCTTAATTTCGAGCAAGTTCAATAATCATGATTTGGGTCTATAGAGGGATATCTCTCTCAGACAAAGTGAACTCGTTCAACTAAAGTTGAACATCGAGACTTTGGATAAATAATAATTAAACGAAGAGATTCGTAATAACGAGGAGGACAAAGCGTGGAGTATACCAATCTTATCCTAGAACAAAACGGGGCTATCGCCGTCCTAACCATCAATCGACCGAAGGCCTTAAATGCCTTAAACGCAGACACAATAACGGAACTGTCCACCGTGCTTGATGAGCTAGGGAGGGATTCCAGTGTCAAAGTAGTCATCCTCACCGGCAGTGGAGAGAAGGCTTTTGTCGCCGGCGCAGACATCTCTTCAATGAAAGAGTTTAATACTTTGGAAGGTAGGCGTTTTGCTCAATTAGGCCATGCAACCTTTCGGAAGCTTGAACTTTTGTCTCAACCCGTGATTGCCGCTATCAATGGATTTGCCCTAGGTGGTGGATGCGAATTAGCCATGGCTTGCGATATACGTTTAGCGAGTGAAACTGCAAAATTTGGTCAACCAGAGGTAACCCTGGGACTCACGGCTGGATTTGGAGGCACTCAGCGTTTACCCCGCCTAGTAGGTACAGGTCTAGCCAGCGAGTTACTATTTACAGGAGACATCATTGATGCCCAAGAGGCTTATCGTATTGGCTTGGTGAATCATGTCTATTCATCAGAAACTCTTATGGAAGAGGCTCTAAAACTTGCTAACCGAATTGCAGGACGAGCCCCCAAAGCAGTTCAGCTTAGTAAAAGTGCAATCCAACGAGGCACGAACATGGACTTGGACAATGCGCAAGCCTACGAAGCAGAGGTTTTCGCTTTGACATTTAGCACGCAGGATCAAACAGAAGGTTGTACGGCATTTTTAGAACGACGTAAACCGGTTTTTGAAGGCCGGTAGTGCGAGGCACGAGGCGCGATGTACGATGCACGATGTTCTATCGCCCAACTAGAGGCTATTGCATTAAGGTTTGCTAAATCGAGCGACTTTTTAGTTTGGAGTTTTAGAGAGTTTGAATATTTTAGGTAGGAGATGACTAATAATGAGAGATGTTGTTATAGTGAGTGCAGTGCGTACACCTGTTGGTTCTTTTTTAGGGAAATTAGGGCAAATTCCAGCCGTAGATTTAGGTGCACTGGCCATCAAGGAAGCGATAAAAAGAGCAGGTATTACACCTGACCAGGTTGATGAGGTCATTATGGGTAACGTTATACAAAGTGGGCTAGGACAAAATCCCGCTCGTCAAGCGTCCATTAAAGCCGGAATTCCTCAGGAAGTTCCATCCTGGACACTTAATAAAGTATGCGGATCTGGAATTAAAACTGTAGTTTGTGCCGCTCAGGCCATTATATCCGGGGATGCTGATATTGTTGTAGCTGGTGGGATGGAGAGCATGTCTTTAGCTCCTTATGCTATTCCCAAAGCTCGTACAGGTTATCGGATGGGCAATAGTACTCTTATTGATACTATGATTGTTGATGGATTAACAGATGCTATGAACAATATTCATATGGGCGTAACGGCTGAAAACATCGCAGAAAAGTTTGGTATTTCCCGTGAAGAACAAGATCGTCATTCAGTGTTGAGCCAAAATCGTGCAGAAGCGGCCATTAAAGCTGGAAACTTTGAAGAGGAAATTGTACCCGTGTCCATTCCGCAACGCAAAGGAGATCCGATCATTGTCTCTCAAGATGAATTTCCACGTTTTGGTGCAACCTATGAAGCCATGGCAAAACTAGGTGGTGCATTTAAAAAGGATGGTACCGTTACTGCTGCAAATGCTTCGGGGATTAATGACGGGGCTGCTGCGGTTGTCGTTATGGCGAAAGAGAAAGCTCTGGAACTCGGCTTGACACCTTTGGCGACCATCACATCATGGGGCTCAGCAGGTGTAGATCCGCTGATTATGGGAACCGGTCCCATCCCAGCAAGCCGTAAGGCGTTAGAAAAAGCCGGACTGAAAATTGAAGATATGGATATAGTGGAAGCTAACGAAGCATTTGCTTCTCAAACTTTAATATGTGCTAGAGAGTTACAACTTGATATGACGAAAACGAATTTGAACGGTGGAGCGATTGCCCTTGGTCATCCTGTTGGTGCTTCCGGAACGCGGATTCTCGTGACATTATTGCACGAAATGAAGCGTAAAAATGCCCATCGTGGATTGGCCACACTGTGTATCGGTGGAGGACAAGGGATCGCCATGATTGTTGAACGTTAGGACATTAATCGGGCATAAGTCGTCAGTAATCGCATAGTAGAATTAATGGGTAAGAAGGGAGCCTCTGCTTGCAGAGACCCTTCTTCTGTATTTTTATGGACAATCGTAAAGGTAACGGTTAGAATTGGAAAAGGAAGGAAATGTTATTGCATTATCTGAAAAATATTTATAGAGGATGAGTAAAATGGGTAAAAGAATTGAGCATCGGATTCCACCAAGACAACCTGCCTGGAATATTTGGCAAGGATTGTTGTTAATTTTGCTAGTAACTATAATTGAATATCCGCTTGGATGGTTGGAAACACCGAATGACTTGGATTCTTTGCGCGGGATTCTCTACTTTATAGGGGTCGGCTTAGGGGATGCTCTCATCTATTTCAGCCTTATTTGGATATTTTTACGCCTTATACGTCGACCATATTCTGACCTGGGTTTTGTTAAGCCGCTTAAACGCTTTGTTGTGCTGGGATTTGTAGTGGGAATTTTATTGTTTATAGGTATTGGCCTATTAGGAAACGTTTTGACGCACATATTTGGAACCCCAGCCCCTCAAAGTTTTACAGTAGCGGTAAAAGGGGTAAACTATCAGTGGGAATTTGGACTTCTTGCTTTTCTAGGTGGAGTGGTAGCGCCAATCAAGGAAGAGATGCTTTTTCGTGGCTTAATTTACCCACCACTTCGTCGAGCTTTAGGACGGGGTAAAGGAATGCTGTTAACGGGCCTATTTTTTGCAACATTACATTTTGATTTTGTCAGATTTCTACCATTGTTAATTGGAGGAGTGGTACTTGCATGGTTATACGAGCGATCTGCAAGTATCTGGCCTGCAGTTGTTGCCCATGGAACTTGGAATATTTTAATGGCCGCCGCGTTATGGATTCAGCGATTTTAAATGGTAAAAAAGGAGATTTTCATGGACATTAAAATCTTAGAAAACCATGCCTTAGGCGAGAAGCCAAAGTTAGAATGTCTACGGCTCATCTCGGACGGCTCAGGTATAGGGTATATGAACGGTATCGCAACCTTCGTGCCGGGCCTTCTTCCGGGAGAAACCGGGGAGGTTGAAGTATATGATGCTAAAAAGAAATGGCAAAGGGCCCGGCTTCAGACTATAATCAAGCGTTCGCCTGAACGCGTCGATGCCCCTTGTTCCGTCTTTGAAGATTGCGGGGGATGCCAGTTACAGCACACGACTTATGAAGAGACCCTACTGTGGAAGCAACGCTGGGTTGAGGATGCCCTCTCTAGAATTGGAAAAGTAAGCGTTGAGGTCAAACCCATTATCGGGATGTCTATCCCCTGGCGTTACCGCAATAAAGCGCGTCTTCACCGCAAACCAACCGGTAAATTAGGGTATTACAAAGAAAAATCCAAGGACCTTGTCCATTTCTCGGATTGTCTTCTGTTAAGTGAGCGTATGAATCACTGGATTCGACTAACTGAGGAATTTCTGACTGAGGGATTTGCGGATATACACACCTTAACATTTCGGGAGAATACAAGGGGAGAAGGACTGATACTCTTAGAGGGATCGCCAACAAAAGATTTATCTTCCGAAAATAATCCAGAATTCTTTGAGGCGCTTTTTAAGGATGGGGTTCGCTCTGTTTGGGGAACCGATTCAGAAGGTAGTTTAGCGTTACTATGGGGAGAGGCAGCGTTCAGCCAAACGATTCTCGACATGACCTTTGACGTCTCTCCGTTATCTTTTTTGCAAGTAAATTCGCTTCAAACGGACGTCCTATACGCTTATGTTTTGGAGGAGGCAGCTCTGACAGGAGACGAAATTGTCTGGGATCTTTACTCTGGGATTGGGACGCTCTCATTAGCTCTGGCCTCAAAGGCCCAGAAGGTAACGGGCATCGAGGAAAATCCGTACGCAGTTGAGGATGCCATCAAAAACGCAGTCAACAATAACGCTGTCGGTCATGTTGAGTTTCTAAAGGGGACAGTCGAGACGCGGATGATGAAGATTGATGAGCAGCCTGATGTCGTTGTCTTAGATCCACCCAGAACAGGAATGCATCCGCTCGTCGTGCAACGCTTACTTGAGCTGAAGCCTCAGCGTATCATTTATGTATCTTGCGATCCAGGAACCCTGGCTCGGGATCTGGGTGTTCTAACTCAGGGGGGATACGAAGTTGAAAGGGTACAGCCGGTGGATATGTTCCCTTGGACAATGCACGTTGAGTGTGTCGTCTTGATGTCAAGAGTGGAGAAATAAGGCGGCTGTAAATGCTGATAAATAAAGGGTTTCCGAGCATTGAACTAATCTCACGGCTGTGCTGCCGTAGATTACAATGCCAGGAAACCCTTATTTTTATTATACGTGGTAACATATCCACTGCTATAAAGGTGATAGGGTTGAGTTGACAGCTTAGATAACGCCTATTTTTATAGGAGTTGAGGAGACAGGATAGATGTTAGTATTTGGACTAAATAGGGCTTTGGAGGATTCCATTCCCCTCGCCTCCACCATAACATAACTCAATAATTGATACAATCGTGTGGTTTGAACCATAAAATTTCCGTTTGGAAAAGATATGCTTCTAATTGCAGAAGGAAAAGTTATGCTTCCCAATTATGGCTTGGTTTGTAAATATCTAATTTTGGCAGTACTCAATGCTTTTCCATTTGGAAAATAATATATTCCTTTTGATATTGACAAGTTAGGGAAGATTCATGAAACTCAGGTAATTTGCCTGAGTTTTTTTCGTTTAAGCTATTAACATTTGTCTACATGTAGTGTAGAGGTATTGCATTAAATAAAGTCGCATGATATTCCAAATCACTTCATCTTATCAGTACAGAATTGAAATTTGTCATGAATTATTGATACATAATATTTGTCCGTTGGATATCGAAGTTAACGAGGCTTTTTTTGCAGAATCTTTAAAAGATATTACAGCACCACTTTTACCAAAATCGGTTCAGGGTGCTGGTTTGTATCTATTTTCAAATATTTGTATTTATAGAAGGTATATTGAGAAAATCCGTAGAATCTAAGAAGCAAGATAGTTAATGTCCACGTGGGGAGGCAAATACCCTAATAGGAATGGCTAGGCAATGTCTAGCTACATATAACCAAAAATAAATTGTGCAGAAAATACAATTAAAAAAAAGTAACTTATGGGGGAATACGGATGAGGCATATTATTGTAGATCAAGGAAATGAGTTCAAAATTAAAGTTGAGAACATTGGTGAGACTGATATATTCTTAGATGCGTATAATCAAGCAGCGTCAAGGGTTGAGGACATCGTGACGACGACCGAAATCCATTATAAATCAAACAATAATGAAACCTATGGTGACTACTTAAACAATATCATTGCTTTTTCAGGGGAACGCGGGCAAGGCAAAAGCAGTGCTATGTTATCATTCACTAAAAACTTGTTAGATGCAGATAAAGAGAAATCAATAATCGAGTACGGCACCAACACCAAGAAATATCAATTCGTCAGACTAGATACGATTGACCCTTCAACATTTGAAGATATGAACAACATACTCGAAGTTGTTATTGCTCGAATGTATAATAGATTTGAGGAAAGATATCGTGGGGATAACACCACCATGGGGAAGGATCAAAAAAACAGAATCCTGATTCTTTTTCAAAAGGTGTATGAAAGTCTTTGCCTAATCAGAAATTCCAAAAAGCTTGAAGAACTTGAATATGACTATGAAGGTAGCATTGATAAAATTGCTCATATTGGCGACAGCGCCATGCTTCAAAAAAATATTATTAAGCTTGTTCAGCTATATCTTGAAATATTTACGAAGGGCAAAGATAAAAGTTGCTTAATAATTCCGATTGACGATTTAGATATCAATATTAAACATGCCTATAAGATTGCAGAGCAGATCAGAAAATATCTTATCGTACCGAATGTCATCATCATAATGGCCATCAAAATTGAGCAACTAAAGCTTTGCGTCGAAAAAGAATATAGAGAGCAATTTTCTCATTTGATTGCTGCTCCGAATCATCGGATTCATGATGACGAGCCTACCATTATGGCTGCGAAATATGTTGAAAAGCTTATTCCTGATGGTAGGAAAATAACTCTACCAGAGATTCGTGCGATTTCTCAAAGCGGTGATGATGAAATACGACTTATCTATAATGAAAAAGGAAGTGGAGATAACCAAAGAAAAGATATTCTTGGAGAATACAAAGAAATGGGCATTGAAAAAACATTGCTAAGGTATATTTACGACAAAACAAAAATAGTTTTTGTAAAACCTGAAAACGGTTTGCATAACATCATACCAAATACATTACGAGAAGTTGTCAATCTTCTAGCCGTATTGGGAAAAATGAATGATCTGAAAGACTCCGTAAAAACGCGAGACGAAAAAGAGTTGAACAGTATACGCCTTGAGAATATCAAGTTATTTGAAGATTACATTCTGAATACATGGGTTCCAAATAATCTAGATGAAGGAAATATACGAATTATTAGAAACTTTTGCGCGAAAAATACTTTTGAAAAGCATAGGCAAATTTGTGTAGATATAATGGATATTATTGAAAAGGGGGAAATGTATACGGTTGATAAAAGATCTCCTCTCAGCCCACTTGAGGAAACGTTTGAGAGTCTTAAAATTAAGCTTTCACAAAAAAATACAAATATAATGAGCTATTCGCTCGGTGACGCCACATCCCTGATGAAAGTACTTTCAGTAAGGTATATTAACAGCCAAATGGTCAATTTTGTTTTTGCTTTAAAAACTTTATACACAATCACTATGCAGAAAATTATTCTAATGCAAGCCCTTCAGTTTGAGAATTCTGAGTCGGGTGATCAAACCGATGCCCGTGAACCAAATAATATCTATAAGTTTATTGGAGGGGATTTATGGGGCTATAATAAGAAAAAAACTATAAGAGGAAATCGAGGGGTTTACGAATATGATGCTCGGAAGTTGTTAGGTAGCGTTTATCCGGAAAAAGGATACTACAGTCATAATTTCCATATAACCAAAGAAATCGTCAAAGCAATTTTCGGGATGACGTTTTTTTCGGATTTTCCAAATGCTGAAAACTACGATGCTGACATCATTTATTTGCAGAGATTTATTTCTGACAATTACCAGGTTAAAAAGTCCGCCACATTTTGTATAGATAATATATTTATTTCATCCCTTGATTTAGACTATTTGGAAGTGAAGAGCGGACTGAGGCTTTTTGCCTATAACTCAGATGAAAATAAAGAATATATTGCTTTATTTCGTCAGGCTATTAAGGTTGATTTAATAACATTAATTGTAACAAATTTTGAACTTGGTGAATACATTCAACATTTTTGCGAAGATAAAAACGACTTAAGAAAAGGTGTGACTGATGAGCCTGAAAAACATTTTTTAAATTTTGTGAAAAATGTTACCAATGCTTTTAGAAAAATTAATAATTACATTGATGTCAACGCAGAAAACCTAATGGGAAATGCATTTAATGAGGACTCCGCTGAGTTTTTTAAAATGAGTTATGAAGCGAAGATAGCATTAGAACCAAATAATTCTTTTAATATAATTAGTTCTATAATGGAGAATATATACAACGGCAAACTTCAGGAAGTAAAGTCTATAGGGAAAGTATGTACTGCATCATACATGCAAACAAAGGCAAGATATTTAGCTCAGAATATTGCATATTATAAAAATAATTTACAATCGATTAAGTTTAATGACGAGGTTATGGATGATGTGCGTGAGGTATATTTGGAAAGCTCAAAAATTGATGGTAAGGAAAATATCACCCAGGAGTTGCTCGATAGATACAATAAAGCTGTAAATGAGATACAACACTTAATAGATGGTGTAGATAACACAATGAGTAGTGTTGAGAATATTTAGACGATAACGTTATCGACTAAGCAAAAAAGGGGACAACCTGTATGGATATCGAAAGAGGATGCCTGGATGTATTACTTAAGAGAATCCCTTATTTATACATTCGTGACGATATTTATAGCAGCTCGAAAAAAGATAGGAATGACTATTCGAATATTTCCAAAGATATATTTGGCCTGTATGCTCGTGATGGTTTTCCACAGTATACGGATGATGAAGTGGAGTATATTTATGTTTTTCTTAAAAAGAAGCTTAGAGGAGATGCCGGTATCTTTGATTTTGTTGCTGAAGTGGCAGGTGTATTTCTTACTTACAATGAATGTGAACCGCAATGTCAATACGAGCAAGTATTACGTTGGAGAGACTGTTCATTTAAATTGGGGCAGGATTTGCTTACTACTGCATATTTGGCGAAAATTGACACGGATTTTAATCAGAACTCGGAGTATTTCGCATGGAGTCCTGTCATTAAAACGGACAACAAACGATTACATAATATTTTGAATCAGGGCATGGCGGATAATCATTTTCACTTAAATGGATCCACCCAGATATTCGCACTAAGTTGGGCATGCTTAATGAATCATATAGAGGGAAGACAAAAAGAATTTAAACAAATTAAATTCTTTTTAGACTCCACAAAATATTTGCGTACAGAAGAAGAGAAAAAAACTTCACTTTATAATGACTGCATGGTGGCTGCACTAATTCGGGTATATTTATTTTTTTTAGTAAAGAACGAGAAATCGTGTGATAATGTGTTTGAACTTTTCGATTTAGATATGAAAAGAATCGCTGATTTCGATGTAATGTCGCTCAAGAATTTGCAACTGCTGATTAACACGTGTAAAGAAGATTATGCACTTAGGTCTGAGTATGGCTTTCTAGATTATGCCTTGGAAAAAGGCCATGCAGATATTAATCATAATGACAATCGTGTCTTGGCAGGTGAACGCAAGTTTTTATACGACTGTCAGAAGAGTATTTTCCAGGGGAAGTTCAGCGAAGATCAAAAAAACTTTTTTTACATATATTTGCTAATAAAGAATACACTTCGAGGCGAGTTAATACAGGTAAATGATAAGATAGGCTTTAAGAATTTCTCTGTTTATCAAGACAGAAAAGAGATATTTATTGAAAATTATAAACAATACGAGCATGAAATGGTAAGATTGGCAATCAACTCAACGTTAAAAGGGCAAAATATCGTTTCGTTAGAAGCAAGATTTTGTCCAAAATCAAATGGTAGCGATAATAAGAAGTTTATTAAATATTACGACCGTCATTCTGGAAACAAAAGGAACCCAAAACATTTCTATGTACTTCATTTCCCCAAAAAATCTGATACGGGAAAATATAGTGATTATATACCGAGAAATAATATTTTGAGAAACCGTGTTGAAAAATGGACAAATTCAATCGTTGCCCTATTGGAGATGGATGGCAAAAGCAAATACAGAATAAAAGGTATTGATGCATGTTCAAATGAAATAGGGTGTCGCCCTGAAGTTTTCGCACAAAGCTTTCGATATTTGACAAATATTAATATTAATGCAAAATCTGTGTTTGGTGAATCGTGCAAACCAATAAAACTTTATGCAACATACCATGTTGGAGAGGATTTCTTAGATATTGCCGACGGGATGCGTGCGATTGACGAAGTAATTCTGTTTTGCAACCTCACTAGGGGTAGTCGCCTCGGTCACGCTCTTGCTTTGGGAATTGACGTGGCATCCTATTATCAACAGAAGAATTATAAACTTATTATGAACAAGCAGGATGTTGTGGATAATATCGTTTGGTTAATAGAAAAAGCAAAAGAATACGGAATCAATATTAACGGTGCTTTGTTATCCAAGCTGGAACGCACGTTTGAGGATCTATTTTATGAGATATACGATGATTGCTGTATAGCTACAATCTCTACATACAGTTTTTATAACGCATGGAAACTGCGTGGCGACAAGCCGGATATATACAAGATTCCAGATCATGATTTTAAGATTTATCTGAATAGTCAATTTATTTTGCAGTCCGAGTATTATGAAGTAAATCGATTGGTTCATGATAGCATACGTTTAAACAGAATGTGTAAAAATTTAAATTATTGTTATCATTTTAATAAAGAAGTTAAAAGAATCGGAAATGAAAAATTTATTTTAAAAGTCGATATGCTATATGTTAATTTGGTAAGAAGTGTACAAAAGAAAATGCAGTTTGAAATTGCTCAAAAAGGGATAGCTATAGAATCAAATCCATCTTCTAATTATTTGATTGGTACTATCAATAGATATGATCAGCATCCGATCATAAAATTTAATAATTTAGGGCTTGCGACTGATACAAATGAAATAAACGACAGTCCATTATTATCCGTTTCGATAAATACAGATGATCAAGGCGTTTTTGATACTTCGCTAGAGAATGAATACGCTTTAATTGCATTTGCTCTTGAAAAATGTATTGATGAGAACGGTGATCAGAAATACAAGCCAGAAAACATATATAAGTGGATAGACCACATACGTAAGTTGGGATTAGAACAGGTTTTTTGATCAAGTGGCTTGGACAATCGTAAGCAAGCGTAGTCTAAAGCCTATATGGCTCGAACCGGTATGATCGAAAGTTTAACTAGTTATATTGAAAGCTTGTCCGAGACTCACTCGGACACTGTTGGAACCCTCTACAGCATTTGGCTATCGGAGTCGTCTGAATTTATTAAATTTCGAGAGCAGTGTTTTATTTGGTGAACCGAGGCTAGAGGATACTTGTAAGTTTAGACAGTTGCGCTCGGCTAAAAGAGAACCAGCGTACAAGCATATGATGGACGAATGGTCAGGTTGTCTTTTGGACGATATGATCTTATTTGGGTTATTATGAATATTTTTATTATCTTTAAAGGAATTTAAGGAAAGATGTGGAAAGTGTAAAAAATGTTAATGTTGTTTGATGTCAAAACCCTTTTACCGTAGAGAAATGTGGGGCTACAGCTAAGGTTCCTTGCTGATGTCTACCCTTCGTGCTCGTGGCAACAATTTGTGGCAGAAGCCTTAATCAGTTATAACATTGGGCTCCAACGTACTTAGACATTTCGAAATTATTGTAGTGAAAGTACATTATCATGGATAACTTGTTTTCATTCATTGTGTGCCACATGGGGGATTTATAGAAAGGGGGATTACTCATGAGTGATCATCAAGCAGCAGAGCAAATGATTGGTTATTTATACCAAGTTAGATATGCCCTGTTTTTACTTTTAGAAAACGATGATGAACAGACTCAAATCAATATCGAGAAATTTGATGACATTTCATTTAGCCATGATGATACTGCCGAAATAATGATTCAGCTTAAGCATCACACAAAAAAATACGGAGATTTAAATGATGCAAGCACTGATATATGGCGAACAATAAAAGTATGGGCTGATCTTGTTAGTGAGGATACTATTTGCTTAGAAAGTACAAAGTTTATAATTATTACTACAGCGAGAGCTCCAAAAGGAACTGCGGCAAGTTATTTGAAGCCCATAACAAAAGAGCTTGCTAGAGACACAAGCACAGCGTTTAATATCTTAAAGAGAATTACAGTAACATCAAAAAATATAAAGCATTTGAGTTACTATAATGCTTTTAATAAACTTGGTGATGAGTTAGGAAAAAAGCTCACAGATAGTATTTATATAATTGATGGAAGTAGCAATGCAATTGATGTAAAAGCTGACATCAGGAAAATCATTCGATACGGTAGCCTTCCTAAGTACGAACAAAGAATTTTTGAACGTTTAGAGGGTTGGTGGTATGACAAGTCTATTGAATACCTACTATCTGACCAACCAGTATTTATTAGCCAAAAACAGATTCGGTCTTTAATAGCATCTTTTAGAGATGAATATTCTGAGGATAACCTTCCGATAGACGTACCTATTCTGGATGAAGTAGAACTAGAAAATTTGCCGGAAAAAGATCACATTTTTTATGAGCAATTAAGGCTTATCTGCTTAAGTAATAAAAGAATAAATTTAGCAATTCGCGATTACTACCGTGCATTTAGCCAGAGAGCCAATTGGATACGTGATGATTTAATATATATCAACGATTTGGATCGATATGAAGAACGATTAACTGACGAATGGCAGAGGATGTTTTTGACTATGCAGGAGGATTTAGAAGAATACGGCGATGAGCTAGACGAGAAGACAAAACAAAGACATGGGAAACTACTGTTTGATAAAATACAGGATAAAGATATTAGAATTAGGGAGAGATGTAGTGAACCATTTGTCATGCGTGGCAGCTACCATTCCTTGGCGAATAGATTGTCAGTTGGTTGGCATACAGATTTTGAGACTTGTTTAAGAACTCTGCTGACAAGATGAGGAGAGATATTAATGAAAAATTGGGAAAGTAGAGCGAAGGAAATTGCGTATCTCCTTAATCCTGCCTTTTGTGGGAGGATTATTTATCATGCAATCAAGACTTATTCAGAGGAAACTAAACGGCCCATGCCCTTTCCACTAGTTTACCTCATCCTTCCATTGGTATTACATAGGAAAACGAGACAACGGATAAAGAGTGTTACACAAATGCAGATATGGATTCAACGTAACCCAGATGTATTAATCGGCTTTGCGAATCGTACAGAAAGTATGGTGCAAATCACAAATGAAGCTGTAGAATTTTTAATGCAGAGCGGTATTGTGACTCTTACCAATAATGCAGACTTAGACCTAGAACAATTATTCAAATCACTAAGTGCAAGTAAATATACAAATGACGAAATTAAAGAATGTATTAGCAAAAGCTCAAATATCGCAAAATGGTTTGCAAAAGCGGGCACGGTAGAAACAATTTATATAAGTTGGGGGGTGAGACCATAATGCAAATAAAAGAATTAGTATTGTACGGAGTTAATGGAGAGGTTCGGCACTTGCCCTTTAATATTGGTGAAGTGAATATTATTTCTGGCAAATCTAAATCGGGGAAATCTGTAATTGGAGATATAATCGATTATTGTCTAGGTGGTTCATCTTGCAGTATAGCTGATGGCTTAGTTAGAGAAACAGTATCTTGGTATGGTTTATTGATTCAATTTGAAGGAGAAAGATGTTTTGTAGCACGCCAAAGTCCTCCAAAAGGGCAACAGTCAACAAGTAAATTCTATTATCAAATTGGAAAAACAATAAACGTTCCGGAAAAATCGAACTTTATTTCAAATTCAAATACTGATGGTATTGAAGAGATGTTATCCCGAAGAATAGGAATAACAGAAAATCTCAATATTCCTCCAGATGGGCAAACAAGGCAGTCCCTATCAGCCAATATAAGACATGCATTATACTATTGTTTTCAAAATCAGGATGAAGTTGCAGCAAGGAACTTCTTGTTTCATAAACAATCAGAGGATTTTATAACTCAGGCAATTAAAGATACGATGCCATATTTTCTCGGGATAATAACTGAAGAATCATTAGCACTTGAAAATGAAAGAACATTATTAAAGAGAAAGATTGCTTTAGAAAAGCGTAGGCTTGAAGAAATCAGAATGCTTCAAGGTGGTGGTATGCAAAAAGCCACAGGTTTAGTGGCTGAAGCTAAATATGTGGGACTATTAGCAGACAATATTAATCTTGATTATAACGATTATGATTCTCTTTTTTTAACGCTACAAGCAATTAACCAATGGAAGCCTGTTGAAGTACATACAGCTGGTATGGACAAATTAAGCTTTTCACAAAGCCAACTTTCAACCGTTCAAAGCCAGTTAGATTATATTGATGAGGACTTGCGTAACGCCAAAACCTTTGCGGGAGAAACAAAAGGATATATTGATGAGACAGAATATCAAAAGATGCGACTTCAATCTATTGGACTATTTGAAAAGTTAGACTTTAACTCTAATCACTGTCCTCTATGTTCAAATACTTTAAGCGAACCATTGCCTAATGTGGAGGCGATAAAAACAGCTATCAAAAACCTTGATATAAATATTGAATCAGTTACGCGTGAGAAACCTAAGTTGAGAAAATATATCGATCAATTGGAAGCTGAACGTCAAGCCCTAAGAGAAAACGAAAAAAGACTAAAACTAGAAATTGATAGTATCTTTACTCAAAATCAAGATGGTATTTCATTGCGAGATCTCAATTCAAAACGGGCAAAAATTGTAGGAAGAATTAGTCTATGGCTTGAAAGTGTGGATTTAAATGATGATACATCCAGTAAAGAAGATTCGATTATTACTCTTGAAACACGAATGGTTGAAATTGATAAACTTTTAGATAGGGATACTGTAGAAGAACGTAAGCAGTCTATCTTAAACAGGATGAGCGTTGATATGAGCGTATGGGCTAAAGAGCTAGGGCTGGAATATTGGGATAGTCCTTATCGTTTAGACATGGGAAGAGTTACCGTTGTTGTGGATAAGCCTGAGCGACCAGTACCATTACAACAACTCGGAAGTGGCTCGAATTGGGTAGGAATACACTTGATTGCATATTTTGCACTACATAAATATTTTATCTCACAGAATAGGCCAGTGCCTCATTTCTTGTTTATAGACCAACCATCACAAGTATATTTCCCATCAGACCTCGATGCACAAAATACTGACAAGGAAGAAGTGAATAATTTATATCGGTTTATTTTTAATAGAGTAAAAGAATTTGATAATAAATTGCAGTTGATTGTCGTTGATCATGCTAACTTAGTAGATGATCAGTTCCAAGATGCAATTATAGAAAAATGGTGGGATGGAAAGAAATTGATACCGGAAAGTTGGTACAATAAGTAAGAAGCTTACGATGGGCGAAAATAAAATCATGCAATTAATAGATAGTACCTCAAACTTTCGCTCTCCAAAAGTTGAGGTATAAACACACATAAATTCGGTTAGAATCCATCTGATTTGAAACTGGATTTTTGGGGTGTTTAATATAGGGACACGACTTTTTAGTCTGAAGCCAATAGGAATTGGAACAGGGATTATTGAAAGTCAAACTAGCTATATTTCCAGGCTGTCCGAGATACATTCGGTCACTGTTGGATCCCTCATCGGGAAAGAACTTGCCTCTGTTTTGGCAAAAAAGTACATCTTAAAAAGTAGTATGGAGGGCGGCAGTAGATTTTTTGATACGGCGTCAGAACTAAATGGATTTGGAAAAGTTGCAGAAGACTGTGCCAAAGGGTTGGAGATATTGACGGGCGGTACTGACCTTAAGGGTCTAACATTAGTGTCATGGAATCATATGATCCCGCCAAGAGGAGTGCTTCGTGAAAAAAAGGCATGGTGTCCGGAATGTCTGGAAAATTGGAAGGAAAACAATCAGGATATTTATGAACCATTGCTGTGGAGTTTTAAAGCCGTGACATTTTGCCTCGAGCATGGGACTTCTCTTCAAAATAGGTGTCCCAATTGTTTCAAGGAAATACCCATTTTGACCCGCAAAACAAGAAACGGATTTTGCAGTTATTGCGGTTGTTGGTTGGGGCACTCCAAGATTAGCATAGATGGAGTAGCAAACACACAACCAACAAGCTGGGAGTATTTTGTCGTAACAAATGTAATGGAATTACTTGTTATAGGACAGGTCTCCTTATTACATTGCGAGGAAATCCATGCTTTCATTAAATCATTGGTAGATAGTAACGGTGGTAAAGGTGCCTTTTCACGGGCTGTTGGCATTCCGAAGACTACTGTAAGAGCCTGGTATGATGGAAATAATAAGCCAAGGTTCGATACCCTACTGATAATTTGCTTTGGAGTTAAACAGCAACTCAAGGACATAGTAACAGGATTTAGGGGTACTGGCAATTGTCTTGCAGTAGGCTCTGAGCTTATGTTCACACCAAAACCGGTTAAACGGAGAAGGCCTTTTGATCAAGATCGAACAGAATCTGTGCTCAAAGAGATCATTGACGGTAAAGTGAATCCACCTCCGTCAGTTAGGGAGGTTGCCAAGAGCCTGCAATGCGATAAACGATTACTATACAAACATTGTTCTAAATTGTGTAAAGCTGTGTCGGAGAAACATATCTCTTATGTGCAAGAATGCCGGAGCAAACGGATTAACGAAGCATGTTTAAAGGTTAAAGATGTGACAGAAGACTTGCTTAACCAAGGGGTCTACCCTAGTCGACGACGAGTAGAGAAAATATTGGGTTCCAAGTTGATAATGCGAGAAAAGCCAGTTCAAACGACATGGCATGATAGTCTTCAACAATAAAAATAGTTTTTTGATTAATTTGACAAAGTGATTATTATTTATTAGACTATAAACTAGTGGTATCTCATTGGTAAGTGTGGGTGAATAAAGTGCTTTTGAATTTCTTTCTGCGAAAGAAACTAAATATACGCGTACGTTTAAAGACCGGCTAGGTTAACACCTAGTCGGTTTTTCCTTTTTACAAAGGCATACTGTGTCAACACTTTTCGCGATTAATAATATCTTGTTTATAACCTATAGATCTTGATTAGATCATTTTTACTAATTTGAATCAAAGAAGATGAGGCTTTTTGGGGTTAAAGTATTAAATTGAATATTACGGTTTCAGAGAGCCGCTGTTCCGGGGATCACTGAGCCACCTCTCCGGAAAAATAGAGCCGCCCTTCCGGTGTATTTAGCCACACCTATTTTTGTCGACCCCAGAGTGGCTCTCGCTCCGGAAGGGTGGCTCTGAAAATCCGGAACTCTGGCTCTCACTGTCCGGAATAGTGGAACAATCCGACCCGGATTATTCATTAAATTGTGTTACTCAAAAAATATATATAACAAAAAGGGAGAAATTCAAAATAAAAACGCTTAGGTATCTAGATTTCAATATGACAAAGAAGTGGACGACTAAAATCATTGAACAAAGCCCCCATAGGATAAAGTTATCGAACTATTTGAGAACCAGAAACAGGAATATAAAGTAGTCCACTTCCCTCCGGCGGAATGTGAACCAAAAAGGAGACGTACATTATGCTCAATAATTTAGATTTTAACCGGTGGTGTACAAAGCAAAAACTTTCCGAAGAGGCAATTGCATTAATTAGCAGAATCAGAACAAGTGAACCATCACGGCGGGTCGGGGGTGGAAGAAAAAATGTGGTGGGTGCATACCCGAGTAAAAGAATGGGAGTATCCATTCAATTTGAGAGTCATAAGGTAGAGCTACCTGGAATTTATTTGAAAGAACATGATTTTAATGTTGAGGAATATTATGACCAACCACCAGCAATTAAGTTAACCTATAATTCGCGCAAGGATAGAGTGGTGGGGTTTTATCATACTCCAGACTACTTCGTACTATAATGGTCTAGGAAAACTCGACAAGATTTCTTAAAAAGATAATGAACCTGATATAATAAAACCACAAAAGAAAGCAGGTTTATTATTGATGAAGAAGAGAGTTTTTAGCGCAGAATTTAAAGCAGAAAGAGTTTTGGAGGTATTGCGGGGCGAAAAGGAAATTAATGAAATCGCAAGTGCCCATGAAATCGCGCCTAACCAGCTGCGGAATTGGAAAAATGAATTTTTGGCTAATGCTGCTAATGTATTTGATAACAAGAAGGACAAGGTGTTGCAGGAGAAAGTTAAGGAACAGGAACGTGAAAACGATAGCTTATATAAAAAGGTCGGTCAATTGACTACACAAGTTGATTGGCTCAAAAAAAAATCTGAAGAAATTCTTGGACCTGACTGGGAGAGTCGGTTTACTCCACGCCCAAAAGGCTGAACTCGAAGATCATAAGACCCTTGAAAATAGCGAGAAACCGCTACCATTGTCCACTGTTGCAGAGCTTTTAGATGTTAACCGAACAAGCGTGTATTACGCCCCAAAAGAGCCTTCTGACTTTGAAATAATGGTCAAGCATAAAATTGATGCAATCCATACAGATAGTCCATCTTGGGGCTCAAGGCAAATATCTAAAACATTACAAAAGCAAGGTATTAAAATTGGTAGGCTCAAAACAAGGAAATATATGCAAGAGATGAGCATTGAGGCGATCTACCCGAAACCCAACCTATCGAAACCTACAAAGGGCCATAAAATCTACCCATATCTACTACGAAATGCCGTCATCACCCGAGCAAATCAGGCTTGGTCAATCGACATTACCTACATCAAGTTAAGACGTGGATTCATTTACTTAACTGCTATCATTGATTGGCACAGCAAGTGCATCGTTGGCTGGGAGCTGGATGACACGCTATCCACACGAATGGTTATCCAGGCCTTAAAGATGGCCTATGCTGTTGCCACACCAGAAATATTAAATTCAGATCAGGGCAGTCAATTTACAAGCCATGAATATATTGATTTTGTTATCAATAACAAGAGTAAAATCAGTATGGATGGTAAAGGTAGATGGGCTGACAACATACCCATAGAGCGCTGGTTTAGGACACTTAAATATGATGAAGTCTACCTTAAGGATTATGAACATATCAAGGATGCAAGAAAACAAATTGGAGAATTTATCTACAAATATAACTTTGTGAAATTACACTCAGCATTGAATTATGAAACTCCGGCAGATATGTATTACCCAGCCTTACTACAAATGAGTGCATAGTCTTAAACTCGCTAGGCCGCTAACATAGCGCAGAGCGAATTGAGCCACCCTTCCGGTAAGAGAGCCACTCTGGGGTCGACTTGACATGGGACCCTACGTCGGATGCTTCCATGGGTCGAGGGCTGAGGCTTATAAGGAGGTATTCCTCATGGGAAGGCCCCATCCCTTGATTTGGGTAGCATCCTCCGCCCCCATGTAAAGTCTTAATATGGGGTCAACGGGGGTTGGCTGCCAGTCACTGAGACAGCCCTATGCCTATGGGTGTATACGAATACGTAGCTCAAGTCTCAGGAGGGATGGCGCACCACCTCTTGAATGCTGGCTCTGTCGAACCGTAATGTTTCGCTCTAACAAAAAGAAGATATGCAATATCTGGTACATTATCTTTTTGATTTTTTTTGTCTTGACATCCGAGCCACTATA
>LOEW01000118.1 GCA_001516045.1 Desulfosporosinus sp. BRH_c37 | reverse complement strand
ACGAATACTTCGCGCGTAGGATGACTTACGTCACCGAAGACTCGATGTTCAACTTTAGTTGAACGAGTTTACTATATAATTTAGTTTATTATAAACTGTGATCAAGGTCATTGCTTTTAAGTTAGACTATTGAGATAATTGTACTACAACTGGGTAACTTCTGTTACATATTGAATTCATTTGAGTTAATAAAAAAGGAGCTTGAACGAAAATGAAAATGACCATTCCAACCGATGAGGTTTTGCGTCTTCAACAAGTCGCTTTGGGTAAAGAAGCGGCTGATCTTATTTTATCTGGAGGAACTGTACTCAATGTATACACAGGGGAACTGCTTCCTGATTACGTGATTTTGGTTTCGGGTGAACGTATTGCCTATGTAGGACCCGACCAAGGTTTTCCTTTAGGTCCGAAGACTTTACAGCTTGATGTGCGCGGACAAGTGGTGATTCCGGGGCTTATTGACGCCCATTGCCACATAGATTATTGGCAGGGGTTAAGAGAATTTGTCGCTTTGGCTCTTCCTAGGGGTGTTACAACGGTGATTACCGAAACTTCGGAAGTAGCCAATGGCATGGGAATAGCCGGTGTGCGGGAGTTTGTGGCGAAATTACCCACGTATCCCCTTAGAATTTTTGCTACCGCCCCAATAATTACGTTTCTTTGTGCACTTAGAACTAAGCAGCCTGCAGTCAGCGTGGCTGAAATGTTAGAAATTCTAGAATATCCAGAAATACTAGGATTAGGAGAGGTTTATTGGTCCCGTGTGGTTGATGGAGCACTGGAGGAAGGTCTAAACACATTAGTCGCCAAGGCACGTTCGCTAGGTAAAACGGTGGAAGGGCATGGCGCCGGCGCTAGAGATGGCAGGTTAAATGCCTTTGTTGCTTATGGAGTAGATAGCTGCCATGAATCGATTAGTTCTGAAGACGTGCGAGCTAGATTGCGCCTAGGTTTAGCAACTATGATTCGCGAAGGTTCAATCCGCCGTGAGTTGGAAACCGTTATACCAGAGCTAACCAAGCTGGATATCGACCTGCGCCGAGCCATCTTGGTTTCCGATGACGTGTGGCCCCACCATTTAGTTAAATACGGTCACATGGATCATATAGTTAATAAAGCGATAGCCCTGGGATTGAATCCGATCAAAGCTATTCAAATGGCTACTTTAAACGCTGCTGAACATTTTCACCTTGATGCTGATCTAGGTGGGATTGCCCCGGGAAAATGCGCTGATCTAATTGTTATTCCTACAATTGATAAGATTGATGCCCAATTGGTTATCATTAAAGGGCAGGTAGTGGCCCAGCAAGGGAGATTGCAAATTGATCTACCAGCGGAGCATTATCCTGCTGAGTTTAGCCAAAGTCTCAGACTTCCCACCGTAGCACCTGAGTACTTTCAGCTTAAGGCTACTGGTAATAGTGTGCGTGCTAGGGTCATTGATTTGATAACAGAAATTGTAAACCGAGAAGTTCATCTAGAACTGCCAGTGCACAATGGGTTGGTCGAACTTAGGGATGATATTTTAAAAATTGCGGTCATTGATCGATTTGAAGGGACGGGCAGCAAGTCTCTCGGCCTAATTAAAGGCTACGGTCTGCGGCAGGGGGCGATTGCTATCAGTGCTTCCTTTGATGAAGGAAATGCTGTCGTTGTCGGCAGTAATGATCAGGATATGGCGATTGCAGTAAATCGCTTGCAGGAACTAGGTGGGGGAATGGTGTACTGTTGCGACGGTGTAGTAAAGGCAGAACTGGCCTTACCAGTATATGGAGGGGTTTCCAAGCTTGCTGGACCGCTAGTAGCTGAGAAGCTGGAGTTTCTGATCAACACCTTACAGGAGATGGGCTGCCACACAGACAATCCTATTTTGACACTCTTGACGGTCACTTTTACCGCTATACCTTCTTTGCGGCTCACTATTCAGGGATATTGGTTGTCTAAGGAAAAGCGAATTGTTGACCTTTTCGTCTAAGGTACTTAACCATTCGCTTAATCGACTAAGCGAACTCGTTTCGCTCGATGATTCAGTAAGGGTCTCTACCCTCCCCCACTGAATTAAAAGGTATTATCATGAATTGTGCCGAATTCACTTCTTCTGGCACTTGTTCTTGAGAAGTGAGATTAGAGAAGTGAAATTAGAGAATTGAGAGGTGAGGAAAGATGTCTTATGTCTCAGTGAAAGGAACTGATATTTACTATGAGGGAACTATTGGCAAGACGGTGCCAATTATCTTCGTGCATGGAGCTGGAGGCTCCAGTCAGCGCTGGCCGGAGCAATTATTAACCTTAAATGGTCACTATAACACGGTAGCCTTGGATCTGCCCGGTCACGGGAAATCAGGCGGAAACTTGCTTTCTAGCATCAGTGATATGGCCGAGTTTATTGCTGATTTTGCTGGAAGCTTATCACAAGGAGATTTTATCCTCGTCGGGCACTCAATGGGTGGTGCCATTGCTCAGGAGTTGGCTTTACAGCATCCCAAAAAAGTAAGGGGTTTGATTCTGATCGGAACTGGCGCCAAACTGAGAGTAAGTCGAGAGCTTTTAGCTACACTGGGCGCAGGACGAATTCCCTTTAGAAATGCGGATTATTTATTTGGCTCGGCCACACCGAAGCATAAAAGGGATGCATTTTTACGGGAAATGAACGAAGTGTCACCAGCTGTGTACTTAGCTGATTTTAATGCCTGTAATGAATTCGATAGGCTACAAGCTATTAAAGAAATCAAAGTACCTTGTTTAATTGTTGTCGGAGATGAAGACGTAATGACGCCTGTGAAGAGTTCCCAATTCTTACAGGATAATCTTGTTAATTCTCAGTTACGAATCATTAAGGGTACCGGGCACTTGTGTATGCTGGAAAAACCAGCAGAAGTGACTGAGATAATCGAAAGTTTTTTGGCTTCTTCTTTGATATAATCGATAAACTGGATAATAACTTGCCCCCATGATGTTGGGATCATTGTATTTATGTTAAACTATTGAGATAATAATTAAAAAATGTTAGAGGGGTTAGTGGTTATGACTAAGGATTATCAAGTTATGTCAGACGGCACCTATTTGATCAAAGCCCCAGCTCGGGCTATAGAAGACGAACTGGATAAACAAGGTGTATCAGTAGGCCAGGCCTTGGAATTTTTTAACCAAGCAGAAGAATTATCAAACTCCAAACAGAATGCCGAAGCAGCCGAAGCTTTTGAGAAATCGGTAGTAATTTCTCCTACGATGTCAGCCTACCTTAACTGGGGAAATGTATTATTTATTTCTGGCAGGAATGACGACGCTCAACAGAGTTACTTAAAAGGCCAGACTCTGGCCGAAAAGAATCAAAGCAGCTGGTTTGAAAGTGCTTTCTTAAATAACATCGGCCATCTTTACTTCTATCAAGGGAACCCGGATGAAGCTATAAACTATTTTAATCGGGCTCTACCGCTCATAAAAGAGACTGTTGAGAATGAAGATGTAAACGCTATACTGCTGGGTATCTATCTAAAAATGGGGGGTATATACGAACATAGAAAAGAACTGGATCTAGCCGTAGAATGTCTTCAGCAGGCGTTGGTACTCTTCAAGAAAATAGGCGGAAATTTAGGAATAGCCAGGTGTCTGAACAACCTTGGCCTGACACTTGTGGCTAAAAAGGACTATGATCAGGCCTTAAATACTTTCAAAGAAGCATCGGAAATCTTTAGGGAAATGGGTTATCGAGAAGGGGAAGCCGAACAACTGGGCAACCTTGGTTCGGTCTATAGAGATACCAATAAAAACGACTTAGCTATACAGCACTATAGTGAATCATTGGCTGTATTTAAGGAAATTGGGCACGAGTTGGGCATAGCTAACGAATTGGGTAACATCGGATACATATTGTATATAAAAGAAGCTTATGAATCTGCTCTGGACTATTTCCTGCAGGCGGAAAAACTGTATTTAAAGTTGGGAGTTACCTCTCGTGCCTTAACGACCAGAAAAAACATTGACAATCTGCGTAAAAAAATAGGTTAAAAGAGGTGGGATTGTTTTTGCAGGGCCTGGAACTGGCAGAAAAATATTATAATCACTACGGAAGACCTATGATCCTGGAAAAGTTTTATGAGTATGAAAGCAGGATCGCTGTTGGATTGGTGGGGGACGGCTCAGAATGTTATGGGTTTGATGATGATTTTTCCAGGGACCATGACTGGGGACCGTCGTTTTGCCTTTGGCTAACTAATAAAGATTATCAGATCATCGGAACTGCACTCCAGGCGGAGATTGACAAGTTTCCGCAGGATTTTGCAGGGCACGGCCCGCGGCAGGTGAGCGCGTACGGTGATCAAAGGGTAGGAGTTTTTAAAACAGAAAATTTTTATCAACGCTTTATCGGACTCGATCGACTTCCGTCCAGCTTGGATGAGTGGCTCAGGATCCCGGAAGACTCACTGGCAGTCTGCACAAATGGCAAGGTGTTTTATGACCAGTTGGGCGAGTTCACCCGGTTTAGAAATGTACTCAAGGAATTTTACCCTGAAGACGTAAGGTTAAAGAAAATAGCAGCTCGCTGCATGACCATCGCTCAGTTCGGCCAGTATAATTTCAGGCGTTGTGTCAAGAGACAGGAATATGTGGCTGCCGATTATGCTCAAGCTAAGTTTTGCTCTGATGTTATCTCCTTGGTATTTTTGCTAAATAAGGAATACAAGCCTTTTTTTAAATGGATGCACAGGGCTATACGTTACCTGCCCAGCTTGGGGGAATATGTTTATACGGCAGTGAATGACATTGTTACCACTACCGATTATGATCAGAAGTATTCCTTGATTGAAGAAATCTGCACTGCTATCAGAGCAGAATTAAAGTCCCAAGGTTTAAGCGATTCAGCCAGTGATTTTTTGCTTGATCATGGTCCGATCATTCAGCAAAAGATCGAGAATCCCAAATTGCGGGCCCGAAATATATTGGTAGGCTGAAATGTCCATTAAGGAACCGTAAACTTAAGTCTACACTTTTTGATTAGTCCAAAAAAGAGCCGGGCTGGTTTTAAACCAACCCGGCTACTTATTTTTATATTAAAGAAAAAATAACATAGTAAATTAAAACATAAAAATGTTTAAGATAGGGACCTCCCCCGCCAAGAAAACCAAAACATCTAGAGTATAATGGATAGTTGGAGGAGGTCACAAGTGCGGAGACCTAAATTTATCTCCTAAATAATCGTGCCCAAAAGCTACGATTTTCAAGTTTTCCGAATTCAAGTTTTGCCCGATTAATTGAGTTTCTTAGGTCTACCTTGGCCCATACTGATTTAATAGTGATCATCCTTTCTTATGTATTGATTATAATGTAACCGTGATTGTGCATTTTTAAACATTGAATTACAATACCATTTATTTATTCACACATAACTTTCCAGTATCTTATTTCAAAAGAAACGCTAATTTCTAGTTCAATGAAGGGAAGGATGTGTACTTAATGAAGATAATAAATGATCGAATTTATCTAGGTATGATGTCTGGAACGACTGGCTTAATTGCATTGACCCTAATTGATGTTATCTCATCGAAAATGAACATTTCCCAACGTTCGTAACATAAGAGGTTTATGGTGCAAAGTTTGCCTTTGTTCAAAACGCTCAAGCTCTAGTTTGTTTTAGAAACTGTAAATAGGAGGTTTGTACATGAAATCTAGAATAACTGGTAAATTGCAAGATACGATTGTCATCGGAATGTTAGGAGGTCTGATAGGCACAATCTGTATGGAGATAAGCAATACCTTGATTTACAAAGCTAAGAAAACTGAAGTAGTGTATCCTCAGATAACTGGTCAATTCTTTTTCTCGTAGCAGCTGCTCAAGCTATGGTCACTTTGGCTGATCCTAAGATTTTCGCATCAAAGCATAAACTGGATGAACAGCCCGAAGAGCAACCTCGAACATTTGAATACCATGGAACAAAAGAAAACCATCAAGACGAACAACCCGTTTATCACTAAATGGACTTAAGAAATATCGGAAATGGAGTGAGTGAGTTGATAAATACGAAACATCAGTGAACATTGCTAAACAAATGGTTGGAGTAACGAAAGTTGCTATTACTAATAGTATCCCAGACGCTCTCTCGATTGCTTCTATTGCCTCTGCTAACAATGAGCCAATTCTTATAACTGACAAAGATGCTATTCCAACTAGTGTGGGGGCATATTTAGCATCTACTACAGGCTCGGCCATCACTTCTTCTGATGTGATCGGTGGAACAGGTGTAATCAGTGATGCTGTAGAATCAAAATTCCCAAGCCCAACTCGTCATTGGGGAAACACTGAATACTTTTTTTACATTTTTCTATTTAAAAAGATCGGCCCCCCTCCGATACCAACTGCTCTACCCATTAAACCCACATAGCATCGTGGGGGCTGCTCTCAAACATAAAAATAAATCACCTTCCAGCACTGTTAGCTTGAGGGTGATATTTAGTATTTTATGACATCTTCGAGACATAACTTCTTTGGGATGAGTTTGAAAACTTTCTGGTTCTGTGCCTCATTAATGTTGTATTAACTCTTTACGGTCAGCCGTTCCAGGGACTCTCTCTAGCCAACCGCTTTCAATCATCAATTCTCCCCCGTCCTTTGCTAAAGCAAGAACCTCAATTACGAAATTACCGAAGGTGGATGCCAAATCTCTTCTGGCAGTATATGATAAAGAAAGTCCGTATTCAGCGATAATAGTCGCTATAACAATGGTGACGTGACACAAGATTAATTTATCACTATATGGAGATTCAGTAGCGTCGGTGACTAAGTTGCTTGTTATTATTGGTTGTGGTAAATCTTCGTCATCTAAAAAAGAACCTAGTTTTTTGAGTTGCTTATCTGCAATTTGTTTTGCCTGTGATATAAAATACTTAACCTTCTCAGACTTAACAACCTGAGCATAACCTAAATTTAAGGTTTTCAATAACTGCTTAATCTCCATCAAAGAAACGATGTGACTGATTTCTAGTGCATTAAGAGGTCTCTTATTTCCCAAAATAGAGCCAAAATAACTTTTATCATGTACAAAATCCACCCTGTCTGGAATCACAATGCTAGGTGCTTTTAACAATAGCCCTTTTGCTAATAATATCTCAGTGGCTTTTTGATGTATTTCATGAGAAGTATTTATGCATTCAGAAAAATAACTACGAAAGTCAGAACGAGAACATAAACTCAAAGAGTTACTATAATTTATCAAAGTAAACTTGAGCATCATTCTAGTATATTTAATTGTAAAACTCTCAGAAAATAATTGTTTCGAATTGACATCAACATCCTTTTCACCGTAAGCTTCAGGGATGGGATGACGAATCGAATTAAAGATGTCCTCCATAGTATTTACCCGTTGGCTTGAGACATCAAGTGCACGTTGCAAAACTGTGTGAATATCAGGGTCTTTAGATTTAGCTACATAATATTTGAGAAAACACACGGCCATACATTCTGCTAAGTAACTAGACCAAAGTTGTCCCACTTCTGAAGAAGTTGGCAAAATGTCAGATAAATTGTGTCGGATAGCTCCAAAGGGAACTTGTTCTACTTGGCCTTGATTAGCTTCTTGAACATTGTTCATTTTCCGCCCCTCCATATTGTTCATGGTTTCAGAATTATACTTTCATTAAAATGCCTAGAATTTCATTAGAAGTTTTTTAAAATTGGTGTGGAACACTTGTTTCTTCACGATTAGGATTTACATCTGAGTAAACAGGTCGAATATTATTTCCATTCGACCCTTTTAGTTGTTCAGTTGTTTTTTCCGTTGGTTTTGAGTAATCATTTTGAGGTGGAGTATCAAAAAGTGAATCATCACCTATCTTAGCTGCAGTGAATACCGATACTAAACCAAATGCAGCATGAGATACAATATACGAAAGATTACTTAGAGCATCTTTTGGTTTCACCTTGTTATTAGCAAATCCACTAAGCATTGCTGTCATAACTGCACCAAAGGTAACTCCAAAAAATATTCCTTTGGGAACTAGCTTATCTCGTCCATATTTAGTTAACATTTTAACCACCGAAAATCCACCAACCATGCTTAACCCAATATTCATGATTACTCCAAGTAATTGTCCTGGCCATTTTTCAGCTTGTCTACGGGAAGATACCCAAACTCCTGCAGCTGTCGTTCGATAAGATCGTTGCGAAATCTTTATTTTTGATGATATTACATCAATTAGTGTTAAAGCTACTAACCCAGCAGCACCAGATATCATACCAAGAAAAATTCGATCATTTATTTTCTTCATTAAGTTCACATCCTTCCTTTCAACTTATAGTTTCCTATATATAAAATTACGATACTGGAAAGTTATGTGATTAAGTTTTCTTGTTAGCTTGGGGTGACTTCTGGCATCTTAAGACATTACTTCCCTGGTCTGGGCCACAATGTGTAAGAAGAAAATCTCAGAATTATACTCAGTTTCGAACAGCTTCAACTCACCCTTGATCTCGCTTTTCATATGCTTCAATATATTTACAAAAAGAATACCCAAGACCGGTTAGTCTGAAAAACGACCCGAGTTGTACCCCGCTTTGGTCTTGATATGTCCCTTCAACCCAACACTTTGTCTTAATAAGTCCTTTAGATCATCTAACTTGCCGATTAAACTCTCGGACACGGAGACTTCACCTAGAGCACAAGACACTAGGTATAGTAGTTCTTGATTAATACTTATTGAATTAGTCTTAGCCATTTGAGCTATTCTATAATGCAGTTCTTTAGGCATTCTTAATAAAATTTTTCCTGAGGCATCCCTAGAATCCTGCTCAATACGAGGTTCAGGAATGCTTTCTCCTCCAGATAGTTTTGAGAAAATCCACCCTTTCTTGGCATCCTCTAAATTGGTCAAAGCCTCTTGTTTAGTTTCCCCATGAGTGATGCATCCTGGAAGATCTGGATGTTCTGCAACCCAACAGTCTCCAGTACTTTCATTTATTTTATTAAGTTTTATCGGATAATCCACTTGATCATACTTCTTGCATTCTTCCATTACTGCGTCTTCATCATGTGGTTTATCAATAAATTCATCCAAAATGGAACGTACGCTTTAGTATAGTAAATCAAGAAAACATTCGAAAACTGGAAGTAATCACCCCTAGACGGGAGCTTTTCCTTATTTTGATGCTATTGCAAAGTGGCTTAGTCATAATAACTGTTCCTAACGAATTAAACTCGCTACTGACTGACACTCTTCAGATCATGATAAATAGTTGTTAATCAAACCGATAATTTTTTTGCTAACCTACATCTAGGAAATATCTCCCGGATCTTTTACCATAATAGTCATATAGGTATATCTCTCTGCCATGATTAACAAATCTCTGTGTCGTATAAATTGAGTTATACGACAGTTTGTGTTATAATAAAGCCCCTAAACATAGCAAATGAGGTGCTCTAATGGACGAAAAAAGTGTCGTAAAAGTTATTGATGATTTTCTGGTTCACATTTTGGACAGAGGTAAGAGTCAATTGACAGCCAAGAACTATAGGCACTCACTAGAAATGTTCAATGACTGGCTGCAAAATAACGATGGAGATCTAGCTAAGTTAACCCGACTAGATGTTCAATTGTTCATCCAACACTTAGAGTCAAAGGGCAACAGTGCCAGCACGATCAATAACCGCTTTGCAGCTATTTCTCAATTTGCTCGTTTAATTGGAAGCCCCAATATAATCAGGAATATACGATTACCACAAGTCCGTCAAGCTAAGAATATTGCTCCTGAATCGTTAGAACGTACTGAACGGAACAATCTTCTTCGTGAAGTTGAGAGAAACGATAATCCTCGTGACATTGCCATAGTGAACCTACTTATTCGAACTGGCATTCGTGTATCTGAGCTGGTAGCACTTGACAGAGCAGACGTTGTCACAGGAGAACGGTCTGGTTCTATTAGTATCCGTAACGGCAAGGGAAACGTGTCTAGACGTGTTCCACTCTCAGCAGAGGCACGTTTATACTTGTCTAAATATCTTGAGATTAGGGATGATAACGACACAGCATTGTTCCTCTCTAATTTCCGGCAACGGATCAGTGTGAGAGCCGTCCAGCATATGCTTAGTAACTACGGTGTTCACCCTCATGCATTAAGACATACCTTTGCCAAGGAATTGGTGAGCAAAGGTATCGACATTTCTACTGTAGCTGATCTGTGTGGGCATGCAGATATAAATGTTACACGGAGATATTCCAAGCCTACCGAAAGAGATCTGGAGGCAGCTATTAATGTGTACCCCATGTCAAGGACAATATGGGTTTTTGGAATTCCAATCAAAAGGTATTTATGCTATACTAACGGTGCTTTACCACAAGGGAGGATAGGGAAACGCTGAGGAGCGACCCGAGCGCCCGTGTGGGTTTACAAGGGAGGCGATGCGTATCAGCACCGCTTCTTTTTATTGCAGACAATTACTGCCTCCCTGGAAACCAAGCGAAAAACCTCGGGGTGTGGGGCAGAGCCCCACCTTTATTCTTCACCTTTTGCTTTTGGTATTGTTAAAGGGTATTCTCCTGTAACGAGATACTTGTAATACTCCCTTGGAGCTAATCTTGCCAAATCCCATTGGTATCGCTCGATGTTGTAATAATCAGTCCAGTCGCTGATCAGTTGGTGAATTCCTTCAAATGTTGTGCACTTAGAAATGTCAATTTCATCTTTCATGTGACCATAAAAGGATTCCTGCGGAGC
>LOEW01000117.1 GCA_001516045.1 Desulfosporosinus sp. BRH_c37 | reverse complement strand
TCGTCTCAACAGTTTCACATCTCGAAGAAGAAAACGCCGAACTCCAACGTCTCGTCTCAACAGTTTCACATCTCGAAGAAGAAAACGCCGAACTCCAACGTCTCGTCTCAACAGTTTCACATCTCGAAGAAGAAAACGCCGAACTCCAACGTCTCGTCTCAACAGTTTCACATCTCGAAGAAGAAAACGCCGAACTCCAACGTCTCGTCTCAACAGTTTCACATCTCGAAGAAGAAAACGCCGAACTCCAACGTCTCGTCTCAACAGTTTCACATCTCGAAGAAGAAAACGCCGAACTCCAACGTCTCGTCTCAACAGTTTCACATCTCGAAGAAGAAAACGCCGAACTCCAACGTCTCGTCTCAACAGTTTCACATCTCGAAGAAGAAAACGCCGAACTCCAACGTCTCGTCTCAACAGTTTCACATCTCGAAGAAGAAAACGCCGAACTCCAACGTCTCGTCTCAACAGTTTCACATCTCGAAGAAGAAAACGCCGAACTCCAACGTCTCGTCTCAACAGTTTCACATCTCGAAGAAGAAAACGCCGAACTCCAACGTCTCGTCTCAACAGTTTCACATCTCGAAGAAGAAAACGCCGAACTCCAACGTCTCGTCTCAACAGTTTCACATCTCGAAGAAGAAAACGCCAATATGAGTCTTGTCCTTCAAAACACGCTCTCCAGGTTTGACCAAATCTTAGAGGTCATGTCCGAAAATGCTCTTCAAGCCAAACACGAAGTAGCTCTCCCGATAGCTGAAATCCCTTTTGATGAGCTCGAACCCGTCAAGGAAGCCATGTCTAATCTTGAAAAGGAAACTCAAAGTCTGTCCCAAGTCCTTCGGGTTATGCTGGTCAAACAAGAAGAGAGCGACTCCTCTCTCGAAAAGTTGGAAACCCAAATCTGTCAACTCCAAACGGAAAAAGAAGACGTCAAAAACAAAGGAGGTTTTTGGAACAAATGGATCACCTAGATTTAAATACAAATCTTGCCGGAATTCTATCCAAGTATCCACAGACATCCACTATTTTCCGGAAATTTGGCATTCCTACATCTGGTTGAGGGAGCAAAAGCTTACTCAATATGAGCGTTGAGCAGGCTGCTCAACGATACCATATTAACCCAGCAAGCCTGATCAAATCCTTGGAAGTTGCTATTGAACACTCTGACCACCAATGGAGACACTACTAATATGAACATTTTATTTTTGAATGATTCCTCCCTATTAAGCCATGGCTTAGCCTCAGGTTTTTCCCCTCTAGATGATATCCGTTATCTCCCAGTTCGCTTGCCGGACTGGGAAAACCGTTTGACGGACATGTTAAGAAGCTGGAAACCAGATTTTGCCTTTGCTGAGGGTGTTTCGATTTCCATGGTTGCCCAGAAACTCTTTCCTTTGTTACGCCGTCATTCCCTTCCGCTCATCTATTGGGCCATTGATGACCCTCCAGACTGGAGCCGCATGTCCCGCCCTTTGGGGCGCGGTGCCAAACTGGTTCTTACCCCAGCGCAAGAATGTCTACCCCTTTATCAGCGGGAGAAAATTCGCGCGCAATATTTTCATTTTGCCTGTAATCCCGCTTTCCATCACCCTACTGAACCTTCGATTGAGTACACTTGCGATTTACTTCTCGTTGCTAATTACTATACTTCGTATGCTCAAAGGAGAATTGGGTTAGAAACACTCCTCACTCCCTTACGTTCCGGGGCATTTCATTTGAAAGTTTTCGGTAATGAACATTGGTTGGCGAATACAGACCATTACACATTGCCACCCGAGATCTATCAAGGATATTTACCCTATGAACAGTTACCTTGCGCTTATTCCTCAGCGAAAATCGTTTTAGGCTTACATTCTGTGATAGACTCTCCCACCATGATGAGCATGCGTACCTTCGAAGCCCTGGGTTGTCGGGCCTTTTTCCTGACGCACTGGTCCTCGGCCATCGAAAATATGTTCAAAAACCATGTCCATCTCGTGTGGAGTCGTCATCCAGAAGAAACGTTAGAACTTGTGCGTTTTTACCTAAGCCGAGAGGATCTCCGCCATAAAATTGCTCACCAAGGTCAGGAAGAAGTGTACCGCAATCATACCTATCGGAACCGGATTCAATCCATTCGAGCTTTTCTCGAAAAATTATAGCCCGAACTCGTGGTTCGATATTCGAGGTTCGTGGTTCGTGGTTCGAAATCCTCGCCGCTAATCCTGCCCAAGAAGTTTTTTTCCAAAATCGCTTCATTCACTCTCTCCCCAAAAACCTTCCTAAGAGGAGCGCTTTTACGCTAAGTTAACCTGTGCGAAGACAGTGTCTTCGTTCTGCTAAGCGGATGCGTTTGTGGAGCCGCGCTAAGGTGAGCGCTGACGGTTCGCCTTCCCGTAGCGCGCCGCAGGTTCACATTCAGAAATACCCAGAGGTTCGGACGCGCTCGCGAACCGTCCAGCGAACCAGCGGCGGAACTCGCATACGCGTGCAGAACGACGAAGACACTGTCTTCGCACGGATTAAACCTTCTTGCAGCACTGTCTTCGCACGGGTTAACACAGCAGAAAAGCGCTCCTCCCCAGAGCAAATCTTTCAATTCAGGAGGAGTCATAATGAAAGTACTTTTCCAGGCTCGCCCAGATTTCATGAAAAACCCAGCTGGCGATACTGTGCAGATAGTTTCGACTGGGCAAGAGCTAAAAAAACTCGGCGTTGAAGTGCATCTTTCCGCTGATCCTAATCTTGATCTTTCTTCCTATGACCTAGTTCATATTTTCAATATTACTAGAATTAAAGAAAGCTATATGTTTTTTCTCAATGCCCAAAAGCAAAAGAAAAAGATAGTCCTTTCCCCTATTTATTGGCCTCCTAATGCTTACTTAAAGCGTGAAGGTGCAAGCTCCAATGCCCTAGCAGTTTGGAAGCATATGCAACCCATGCGGTCCCGCCTTGTGAGTGAATGTACCCTCTTACTCCCCAATAGTCAGATTGAAATGGACATTCTCCGACAGGACTTTCCCAAATCCGCCGCTTATAAAGTAATTTCGAATGGGTTTCCAGATTCATTCATTGGGGCGACCCCTCAGCAATTCCATGCACAGTTCCCTGATCTCCCCCAAGAATTTGTGCTCTGTGCAGCCAGGATATCACCAAGGAAAAACCAGCTTTGGTTGGCAAAGACTTGTCAGGACCTTGATCTTTCTCTCGTTCTCCTGGGGCCTGTTAATGACCCGAATTATTATAAAAGTGTGATGTCATATTCAAACGTCACCCATATTGGTACTCTGCAAGGAGCACTACTTGCTTCAGCTTATTCGGCTGCCAAAGCTCATGCTTTACCCAGTTGGTTTGAAACCCCAGGCCTATCCAGCTTAGAAGCCAGTGCCTGCGGTACGGTATTAATATCTACGGATCAAGGAAGCCCCACGGAATATTTTCAAGATATGGCTCTTTACGTGCACCCACTGGACGATCTAAGCTTAAGTAATGCACTTAAGCAATCGTTTGATGCCTCACCTTTACCCTTAATGCAGCACGTACACCGCCATTATTCTTGGTCCAAGGTTGCACAGACAACCTTGGAAGCTTATAAAACCGTTATCGAGTAAAGAATAAAGAAGAGAGGGATTTCTCCCTCCCCGCTTGTTAATACAAATCACTGTGGTGTTCAGTTGTTAGCCCGACTGCACAGGCATATCTCAAAAAGGTATTGACGCTGGCAATCACGATACGCAGATCAACTGTCAAAAGTTCTATCCCGACTAAAGAAACCCTCACATAGCCGTCTATTACTATCCCTTTTTCTAAAATACGATCAACAACTTCTGCTAAGCTTGAGGAATCCACATCCTTTTTCATGCGTTTTCCCTCCTTTCTTTGTCCTACTATAGTTTATGTCCTATAGAGGACAAGGGTGAGTGAAACGCTTGATCTTTAATTAAAATACAAGGAAAGATTTCTCCCTCCTTTGGTTAAAACAGGTCACCGTGATGCTCGGTGGTTAGCCCAACAGCACAGGCATATCTCAAAAAACTATTGACACTTGCAATTACGATACGCAAATCGACCGTCAGTAGTTCAATGCCGACAAGGGAAACCCTTACATAACCGTCTATGACTACCCCTTTTTCTAGTATACGGTCTACAACTTCTGCTAAGCTTGAGGAATCGACATCCTTTTTCATGTGTTTTTCCCCCCTCTCCTTTTCCTTCCTTGTTCTACCATATCCTATGTCCAAAGTTGGACAAGGGTGAATGAAAATCTCCTTTTTAAAACAAAAAACAAGGAAGGCTTTCACCCTCCCTGTTTACGCGATATGTTAATTACGATATTTCGGTCTTTTCATAATCGGTTCTATTTTTTCCATGACCTTGGAGCTGTCTTCCACGACTCCATCCGGTTGTATATTAACTGGTTCTGTATTTCCAGTAATCGTTTGTTGTTCGGGTACTCTCGCGCGTGACGAAAGATAAGGATCATGTACCCACCAGTCAATCCCCATTTCTTTAGCCTTGTCCACCGATGCCACTAGTAGGCGTATTTTGATGTTTAATAGTTCGACATCAGCCAAAGATATTTTTATATCCCCGGCAATCACGATTCCCTTGTCCAAAATCCGTTCTAAGAGATCTCCCAAACCACTACTGTTATTCGAATGTTGAATTGCCACGCTCCTTCCCCCTCCCTACATAAGATTTCCTAACGGCCCAAGATCAAGGTTTAGATCTTCTTCTTTTAGTCCAAATATCTCACGCATTTCGGTCATTTTGTTATCTAATTTTAGAAAGGTTTCCCCCATTTCCTCAATCTCCCGTTCGGTTAAAGTCCCTCCATCAATGCGTCGCAAAGCTTCATGCTCCATGACTCTCCTTAATAATTCCACCAAAGTAAGTACAAGTTTTGCGAGTCCCTGATTCGCATTGTCTTGATTAGCATTAATACGTCCTAAATCACCTTGCTCTTCAAGAGCAATAATTCGCTCGGCAATCTTTACACCGGATTCGTCATCCTCGATCATGAGGTAACCCTCCTCTTCCCCCAATTCAAAGATTCGTGAATAAGAAAACTCTCCGGTTTTAGTGAAAATGAACTGAAATGAAAAGGGGGCCACGGTCCCGTCCATTCATCCGTGAAATCAACTTCCTCCAAAAGAGTTTTCAATTCATTAATAAACTCTTGTTTGAAGGCATTAGACACTAAAAAACCAAGATTAATTCCAGCTCCTCGAGTTTGAGGAGCCTCTGACCAAAAATCCTTAATCCACGGAGTTAGCCGTGTACTAAAATGCGAAATGATCTCTCGAGCCTGCAATACTTCCCTTTCTATAAGTTGATGCCATACCCTCATTCGATCTAAGTACTCTTTACCGCTTTGCACATTCTCTCTCAGCGCTGAATATGATAAATGTGCGAACTCTTGATTTCTCTTGAGAATAGTCAAACAATACTCCGAGCACCCTTCCACTTTGTCAAAACACAGCTCCAGTTCTCTTTGATAAGTTCGTAAAAGCTCAACTAAGTGAACCTCATTAGAAACACTCACTCCGGACTGTATGGGTAGTACCGTTAACTCAAGTTGTTGGATTTGTTCAAACCACTGTAACATAGCTGATAGAAAATCCTGCTTCGTCGAGAATATCTCCATTGGGGACTTACACCAAATGACACAGTGCTCTCCCATCCTTGTCAATTCTGGCGACAAGGGCGGTTCGCTGGGTAGATCGGTACAATTACGAATAAAACCCAAAAGATAAGGCTGTTTCATAAATTCACATCTTTCTTCATGGGTTTCCCTTCTAGCATCGTCTGTACGGATGTGAGAACGAGTTTTAAATTTAAATAAACTAAGTCAACATTGCCACAGCTTAGAATTAGATCACCGGAGATAACGACTCCTTTATCAAGCAATTTCTCCACGACTTCAAGTAGCGTAACTTGTTTAGAATTTGCAATATCACCCACCCATAGTTTCCTCCTCATTAGTTAACCTTGAAAAGTGATAGGGAGGCCAAGGACCGGATACCTCTAGAATAAACCCTAACCGATCACCCGCTTGATCAAATTCTTCTAACTTTTTATCCCATTCTCCGTAACGTTCCTTGCTTATTAAATGTTGAACCGCAAAAACTACCTGTTGTCCCTCCGCCGCCACAACTCCAGCCTTATCCATGAGGATTACTTCCGTAGCAATCTTATTTAAATCCTGGTAAAGAGTTTCCCCATAGTCATCCATAACTCGTTCCATTTCTTCTGCTATCTTTTTCTCCCATTGGCGTTTCTGAAAATACCCCCCTCCACTTTCCCCACCGGAATACGGCAGATCTTCATGAAGCTTTTCTAAAAGCCGTTTACGATTAACAAAGAGTTTAACATGCATCTCTTTATGGTTTTCTAGTCTTTGCAAATCGTTTTGTATCTCCTTAGCATTCTGGGCTAATTGCCGTTTGATGTTTTCCTCATCGGTGAAGATCGTACAAAATGGCAAGGGAATGACGGACCTACCTTCCATTACTTTCAATAAGATTTCTTCATGACGCCGTGCATGACTCTCTACCCAGGCCATATCCTCCATATAGCGATGGAGGGACTCTTCTGTGTACTCTTTTCGAGGGACTGGGCAGACAAGCATACCCAGGTTTCCATTTTCAACAATGCGACATGGCCTGTCCTCTATGCCAAGCAAATCAATCATACCTTCTTGATTTACTTCAATAATGCCAAACGCATACAAAACCTCTTCATCGATAAATGGTGTAGGATCAGTTCTGCTGAAATCACATACCTTGTTGACTTGACAAGTATTATCGACTTCAATGCCTGGACAAGACTGATCCTGAAAAAGTCCCTGGATGACAACTTCACCTGCCTCTCTCAAACGTGCCATAATAACTTCTTCTAATTCTAAGATAACCTTGTCCGCGCATTGATTAACAAGCCTTTCTATGTTCTTTTCCCACCCTTCAGGGGACCACTTCATTCTTCAATCCCTCTTTCCTGGCCTGCCATCAGTCGTTCAAAGAGTCGCTTTTCATGTTCACGATACTCCTCTAAGGTAATTTCTTTATTTTCCAGCATATACTGCCGTTGGCTGAGTTCTCGGCGTATGGCTTCAGGGCTATAGTACTCTGCCTCTGCATGTTCAATAACTTGTTTGATTGCCCAAATCGGAAATCTTAACATACCGTATCCGTCCTCCAAGCCAATTTTCGTGGGTCATGGGTCGTGGTTCGAATATCGAAAACGTAGGAGTTTTTCCTAAGCTTTTAATTAACAAAGTGATGCGGAGCCCAAGGGCCTGTATATTTAAAAATCATAGTTGCAGAGTACTTTTCATAAAGAGTTCCAACGGCTTGATCAAAGTCCTCCTCCTTCTGACGTTCAACCAAATATACCCCATCAAAGGCTTGGAATTCATCCATTGGATCTTTAACCAACCACTCGGCAGCTAAGGGACGAAGTTTTGCGAGAAAGGACTTTTCTAATTCTTTACGCTCATAATCCGCAACTTCCATTATTGCCTTACCAAACTCTACGACATCGTAACCTTGACCTTCCCCTCTTTCTAAGGCTTTTTTCCAACGACCTAAGCGTTTGTTTTTCATCATCGTTTCTTGGAAGCTCTCCTTTTTCCACCAAACCTTGAGCTCGACTTCTATTTTGTTGTCTAGGTTGGTGAGAAAGTTTAAATAATTCTTTTTCTCTTTTTTTAGGACTTTTCGAATTTCTTCTTCTTGATCAAATAACGTTCCAAAACGCAAAGGAACTACCGTAGTGTGCTTAATGACTTGACAAAGTACCTCCGTGTAACGACTCATACTTTCTCTCGTTGCCGTTGCCATCGAATCATCTTCAAGCTTAGCGCAGAGCATCCCCAGTTCTCCTTCAATAATGAGGCAGGGAGGCTCTTGATTAGAGCCTAGTTTCAACGATTTGACTTCAAGGGAGTTTGCCCGAATAATACCGTAACCGTAATACAAATGTCCCACCCCTTACTAAAAAAGAAAGTCATGTTACGACACGACTTTAAATCCTTAATCTTCGTCATCTATTCTGCCGATTTCATCCCGTTCACGCAAGCTGATCCTCTTATATCCTAAAATTTCAAGGTTGCCACTGACTTCTACCTCATAAATTCCCACCACGTCATCAAGAGCCCTGCGCCGCTGGTAGTCTGAATCCTCGATTGTTTCAACTTGTACCATCCAACCATTTTCGCGCCGCCTCACTCCAATGACGTTAGCCTCCTTTTCCAAGACACTTTGGAAGAAGGTTTTTACATCATTGACTAATTGTTGGATATCCATGCTTAATCTCCTCCTTTAATTCCTCATTATCGAGGAAGAGTCAGCAAGGGTTAGCCCAATGGCGGAAGCGTATTTTAAATAGGTATCCACTGAAGCAATCACAATTCGCGCTTCAATAGTGATGAGTTCGATTCCAACCAATGAAATCCTGACAAAGGCATCAATGACAATTCCTTTATCGAGAATACGATCAATAACCTCCGCTAAACTACTTGACTCTACGCTTTTACTTAATGCCATGATCTGACCCCCTCCCTAACCTTGCCTATGACATATATATGATAGGGATCAGAAATCATGACAAAAGTTCAACATTAATGGTTTTCTTTTCAAGCCATGCATTAATGATGCTTAAAAATCAGTACGAAGGTTGTTCACACGTTTTTTGAGTGTCCGATCAAGTTTTTGCAACTCGTATTGAACAACCTTTACCCTTTCCTCTATCGCCCTGACCCGTTTAGCTATCTCCGCTCGTTCAGCCTCGAGTCGATGGAGTTCCTGGTCGTACACGTGCATCTGAAAGAAACTTGGTGTATGATCGCGGATTGCAGGTCGAATTAGCTTTGGCCTTAAAGCTGGAGCCTGACGCATCATTTTCACTTCCTATCGTCTGGGGTGTACTTATCTAATTCCTTCTCAATAAGTTGAGTCAGAACAGTATCGCGTTCTTCTTTATTTTCATAGAAAAGTTCCGACCCGATAACATCCATTAGAACCTGGTTAAATACAGGGTTTTCGCGGACAGGTTTTGATCCTTTCGTCGCCAAGATCGTGGCGACCATGATTGCCGCACGAATGCTGGGTTTACTAACCTCATCTCCTCGAATCCCATGAACAATATCTACAACCCGAGCCGCTTCGCGCCAAGGCAACCCTGATCGCCCTGCAACAACAGCTACCTCCGATTCACGGTCTAACCCTTTTATCATTATAGTAATTACACGGTCTTTCAAAGCATCCTGGAGCACGTGTACCCCTGCGTATTCTGCTGGGTTACTAGTTAAAATTACTGAAAGATCAGGGTGAACGGATAGCTTCGTCTCTCCCTTTTGCAGCGCAGATAAATCCAAAGTCCTCTCCTGCAAGACTGAGAGGAGTACATTATTGGTTTCTGGTCTGGAACGAGTAAAATCATCGTAGACCAAAGTATGGCCGTTTCTGCAAGCATGTGTTATTCTTCCGTCATACCAAACACTGTCCATAGATTCTTCAGCCTTCCAAACGGAATGAACATAATTGTCGAGTACTTTCTTCCTGCGCATTCCTGAGTTTCCTCCGACCAGATCAGAGGGTTTATACTCATCATTGCCCTGGAGTGTAACTACCGGGCGACCCAAAAGATCAGCGATATGCATTGCCAGAGCAGTCTTCCCCGTTCCAGCCGATCCACAAAAATGAACGGCATAACCAGCTTGGAGATATAGCAAAGCACGATTCGTTAGGTCCCTAAAATATGCAGTTTCAATAAATGCCTCCTGCAATTTTCTTACCCCCCTGTCCGCTTTCTTACCATATACCCTCTAGCTTTATGCCCGTCCTTTTGTTCTTCAGGCTTTCTTAACATATACCCTCCAGCTTTATACCAGCCTCGCAATTCTTCCTCTCGCTCTCCAGCCCATGAATTCATCTCACCAATTTGTGAGACTACGTTAGCCTTCAGGACCTCCACTAGGGTCGCCCTATCGGCTCTGTACTTGTCTAATAAACCTCTCGCGTCTTCCATAATTTTCTTTTGGTCCTTCATCTGATTTACATGATCAACATTAGTCAACTTAGAGAGTTCTTCCCGATCGTTTTTCACTCTTGTCCGAATTTCCGAATGGAGTGTATTCAATTCGAGCTCCCTTTGGTCAAACTCCTGACATAACACAAGCCCTAATTCGGCAAGATTTATGCTCATTGTTTTTTCTCCTTTACTATAGTAAACTCGTTCAACTTAAGTTGAACATCGAGTCTTCGGTGACATAAGTCATCCTTCGCGCGAAGTATTCGTTAAGGGCCGTGCACTTCGGCGATACTGTCCACCGGACACTATCGTCACCGAAGCAGAATAAGGTGTACCACTCCCACTTGTAGAAG
>LOEW01000116.1 GCA_001516045.1 Desulfosporosinus sp. BRH_c37 | reverse complement strand
CGGCCTTGTTCATCCTTATATCTAAAGAATGGGGATTGGGCAAGATTATCATATTGGATAGAAGTACGATAGCGCACTGCCAAAACAACAGCATCCTGCGAACTCATAGTTTTGGCATAAGTGCTGCCTTGTACATAGGGAAGAGTCCAATCACGAGCATAGAACAAAGTTCCCATCATAATCTTCTGTCTAGGTATTTCAGTCACAGCATAGTTCAAAACTTCCTTAATCTTACTTATTGGTGAGTTAGCTGATGGCGGACCTCCTACCCAGCCCCATTCATAGGTCATGAGAACTATAAAGTCCATGAGCTTACCATGTGCTGCATAATCATGAGCTTCATACTGCAAACCTTTTTGGGTGGCACTAACTTTCGGAGCGAGGGCACTTGAAACGAACAAACCCTGGGAGTGAAGACGTGACGAAACCTTTTCCAGAAATCTATTGAAAGCGTCCCGATCTTCAGGTAGAAGTGTTTCAAAATTAACTTGCAATCCCTTATATCCTTTAGAATTCATCGTAGTAAGTACATTCTCAATTAAAATATCTTGGGCAGCGCTGTTTTGCAGGATCGCATGGCCAATCTCAGTGCTAACTTTTTTATTTAAAAAATTCGTTATTACCATACAAGGTAATATGTCCTCAGAAATTGCTCTGGAGATCAAAGCTTGGTCCTCGAGATTGATTAAACTCCCATCACTTCTAACCTCATAACTTGCTGGACAAAGATACGTCAGATATCCTCCTAAGTTTTGCACAATGCTTTGCGCCGTACTCCCTAACCTATCCAGATCCGCGATATAGGCAAGAACTTCTTTAATAGGTTTGGCGGCAGACGGAATAGATAATACTTGACCAACGTGAATCAAGTTGATATTTGTTAGATTATTGGCTTCAACAATTGCCTGAATAGTCGTGTTATAACGCCTGGAGATTAGCCATAGTGATTCACCAGAACTCACTACATGAGTTGTTGCCACTGTAGGGATAACTAATGCTTGCCCGAGTAGTAAAATATTGGGGTATGGAAGTTGATTTACTTCGACGATTCGATTGAGACTAACCCCATACTTTCTGGACAGAGCCCATAAAGTATCTCCTTTTTGCACGATATGGATATTCACAGTTGTTTGCTCCTTTACCGCTTTACTGCTAAATTATTCACTTCTCTTTAACTTAGTACCTGTCAACGGCAAGATGCAAATTATCCAACTATGTTCATGTTGCGAAATAATAATACTCACATTTTAATTGCCAGTAGGGATAACTCACATAAGAGTTCGAAGAGCATGAAAGCGTCCCCATATGTCGGTACGCTTTTTTATGTCCAAGATAAACAATTGTAAAATAATTATTTTAGATACTACGCTGTCCCGAACGTGAGGGTGTTAAGAATATAAATAGGTTTTATTGATGACATATCGAAATTAGACTTATAGAAATAACTAAAAATAATTAGTAATGAAGTCATCGGGTGTAATTGCTGTAACTGGTGACTCAGCGAAGTCTTTTAGATTGCGAGTAATGATTAACTCAAGCCTCCTACGTTTGGCACAAGTTGCCAACAAAGCATCTTCATAATCATCCATTGACAGACTGAGTGCTTTCTCGCAGTCACTTCTTGTAACGTCAATAACTTCAAATATGTTGAAAATTGTTGTAAGTATCTGCTTTGCTTGATTGGTATCAAGAAAATATTTTTTAAGGAAATAGTAAATATCGGTTACACAACTTGCAGTTATGGATACATTTAACTTATCTTCCGCAACAAATCTAAAAATCTTTTCGGCAGAGACATTATGAGGATTACGGTTCATCAATGCATCAAGCATGACATTTGTATCAATCAGTACGTTCATATTTCTTTAACCTTTCTTCTCTTGCCTGTTCTAGAGTCATATCATTAGGAATAATACCAAACAATGATTCCACCATTTTTACCTTATCTTCTTTAAAAGGAGAGAGTTTTGCAATACCCTTTCCATTCTTAGTGATGATAATTTCCTCCTCATTAACGAGTGTTAAATACTTCCCAATGTTTGTTTTAAATTCAGTCGCAGTAATAAGCATTCGAACCACCCCTCGTCCCAAATATTAGATGATTTCATTATATCATAATCGCACGATGTTGCAAATGCAAATCGTGCGATTATGTGTAAGGGAAAGTGGTTTCCTGTCAATTCAAACACCGATTAAGAGGGTTTGGAACCCCTCTCTGGACGCAAACTTTAGAAACCCAATGTAGAAACATAGCTGCTTCCGGTTAGAGCAAATGTGTTAAAGCGATTGCCAGACCAATGGACTATTACATTACCACTCGTTTGCGTTTCAAGATATGTTTGGTATGGATGCTCCCAGCCTTTTCCCAATGGCCCATCTTTTACTCGGGCTCGGCATTCGCCTCACCTTCGGGGTCGTACCCTACCACATTCTCCAAAGTTTCGACAACCAAAGAAGATGCCTCCAAGGTATCTTCTTTGGTTTTACTTATAAACGATTAATTGGAAGTAATGATGTAAAATTAGCCGATTAGGTATAGAAAGCTAACGGTTAATTGGTCAAATTCGTCACCAGTGACGAATTTGGATTACCGTCACTGTCGAGGGAAGTAAGCAGTTTCGTCCCATACTCTTCGCAGAGCTTCATCAGCCTGTCGGCCGTTCGCTGGGAGTAACTGAACGATTCCTTCAACCACTTGCCCCATTCCCCATGGGGAAGCAGGTCCTTGGCCTCCTTCAGGCGACGGCCAATCTCAATGGTGCCGGCAAGAAGGATTTTCCCGGTCTGGTGTCTGATCGTGTTTATTTCAGCCGCGATCACGAGCGGCGTGCGATCTGTGATCAAATCATTCAAACTAGTACCTGTCCTTTCTGTTACTTTATTCACAGAATATGGGGCCAGGCTTATGAGTGTGACAAACCTCATTTATACGGCCTGTCCCAGAATTGGAAGCGCTTACTATTCTGGGACAGGCATGGACGGCGGCTGACAGTGAACTCGTTCAGCAAAAGCTGAACATCGAGTATTCAGATGGGGACTCTAACCCACCTGAAGTTGACGAAGGACCCACCTCCACTTATAGAAGTAGGGGTCTTGATGATTGGATAAAAAAAGAGTTTTAGTAATAGTTTCCTTTGAACTAGATCGGTGTTTTTGACCTATATATGTAACTCCATATAATAAGGAGCATAGAATATCTAATGTTAGGTATGTTTCAACCTGTATCGAAATAAAAGAAAAGAGGTGACAGCTTTGACGACTTTGAGACGAGGTTCAAGAGGGACAGAAGTAAAAGAACTTCAGTTGATATTACAAAGGTTAGGATACAATCCCGGAACGGCAGATGGGATATTTGGCTTGATAACATTGCAAGCTGTAATCCAGTTTCAAAAGGATAACGGCTTAACACCAGATGGAGTCGTCGGACCTCTTACTTGGCAAGCTCTTCAAAGCAAAGATCAAGTGTACCAACTATACACTATTCTAGCTGGGGATACCTTCTATAAAATCGCCTTGAATCTTAACATAAGTTTATCTTCTCTAATTGCCGCAAACCCCGGAGTCGACCCCAATAAGCTAAGAATTGGACAGCAGATTCGGATTCCCGGGCCTCAGCCAAAACCTGTACTTACAAGATCAGTCGGAGGATGGATTCCATCCTGGACACAAACTCAGGCCTTTCGATCAGTACAAAATCACCCTGACATGTTTCATAACCTATCTCCGTTTTGGTACGAAGTAGAAACAACAGGGGAAATCATAAAGTATGCAGGTGCGGAGGACAATACAATTCTTTCCTTCGCCAGAACACATGGCATTAGGATGATCCCTCTTATATCAAACGCCTTTAGCAGCGAACAAATCTCAGTAGTTCTTAACAACCCTATTATTCGGCAGAACCATATTAACAATATTGTCAGACTAGTAAGTCAATTGAATTATGACGGTATCGACATTAATTATGAGAACTTATTTATAACAGACAAAGAGGTATTTATTATATTTCTTCAAGAGTTAAAATTAGCTCTTGCCGCAATAGGCAAGCAACTTATGGTAACTGTACATGCTAAGTCGGATCCAATCGGGGACTGGAGTGGTTCCGAAGCACATGATTATATAGGGATCGGCCAAGCAGCGGATTTTGTTCGGATAATGGGGTATGACTTTCATTGGTTTGGTGGAGATCCCGGTCCAATTGCCCCTGCTGATTGGATTGAGAGAGTATTGGCCTATGCAGTCTCAACAATCCCCAAAAGTAAAATTGTTCTCGGGGTACCGACCTATGGTTATGAATGGCCCCTTGTGCAAGGACAACATGGTAAAGGAATAACCTATAACTATGCCATTTCCACAGCCAGCAGCAACAACACTCCAATCATTGAGGATGCTCAACAAGGTCCTCATTTCACCTATACTGCAAACGGAGTCGTCCATGAGGTCTGGTTCATAGATGCCATTTCTTTTGCTACCCTTTTAGATTTAGTAAACAAATACGATATTAATGGGATAGTTATCTGGTACCTCGGTTCCGAAGATCCAAAGATTTATGATGTTATGCAAGCTAAGTTTCAAGCCATCGTGTAGATTAAATAATTCGGAGTATTCGATCCTAATAAGCCATCCCAACCGTGATAAACGGAATGGGATGGCTTATTAACAAAGAACAAAACCTCTTGAACACTGCCATTTTAACGGAAACGAGAGGGCAGCCTCAAATAAAATCACAATACTATTTGAGGCTGCCCCTTTGAACTTAGAAAAATTTAAAAATCGAAAACTGTATTTAAATCTATTACGAGATCAGGGAAAATTGATACTTTAACTTGATCTTTTTCAGTATACAACTCAGTCCTCCCATATCGGTTGTTATCCTGTAAAATAAATACGCTTACAAGCTTCATATCAGGCTCTACTATCCAGAATTCTTTAACCCCAAATTTTTCATATATATTAAATTTTAAAAGCCTATCGTTTTTCGCAGTAGAGGGCGATGTAACTTCTATAACAAGTCTAGGAACGCCAAAAGATCCTGTTCCTTTTAATTGACTCTTATCGCAAATTACTAACAGATCGGGCTGATAAACATTCTGAACATCTTCATCTTTTACTTCTTCGTTTAATAAACACAAATCAAAAGGTGAGGCAAATACTTCACAGGCTTTGTGAAGTAAGTAGTTAGATATTTGTCTGAACAGTTCTCCAGATATTCTTTGGTGCTGCCAAGTTGGAACCGATTGCATATAAGGTACTCCATCAATAATCTCCCATCGTTCATCATCTGGAAAAGCTAAATAGTCAGCGTAAGTGTATTTTCTTTCTTTTTTTGATAATGGCATATGATTGCCACCTCCTTACTCTCATATTATACCAAATATTCACGTGGAATTCACAGATTGGAACAAGGGGGCTTCGATAATTTTGATTTCACTGTAGCGTGTCTTATCTTTCCTCTACCAATACTATATCCAAATCCAATCGCTAATCCAAAAACTGCATTAAGAAGCTCTGAGATATCTGAGATCTCTGACAGCAGGGAAGAAAAAAACCACAGTAGATCCAAATATTAAAATTCCAATACATGATGCTAACCCAACTTCGAATCCTTTTCCTTGCGGCACCCTTGATCTAAATTTGTATCCCAGCAAATGGCACCAGAACATTCCTATCCACCCTTTTTAGGTCGATACGCAGCACTATGTTTAGTTATGATCGGATAGCTTGCCTAATGATTTCTTCCACCATGATCAACCTAATATATCTCTATTTCTTTTTCTACCATAGCTTGTAATACTACTTATTAAACCCGTCGATAAACCAAAACCTATAGTGAAATACAAATCATTTTTGTCTGTCAGAAACCAAAAGTTTTTCGTCATAAAAATGATTAGAATCCCTATGCTACAGGCTGAACCAACTTCAAATTCTTTTCCCTTCGGTACCATATGTCTAAATATTCGACCAATAAAGTAAGCCAGCACATAACTAATTATAAAAATTATGAGCAGAAAAAACATGACAACTTCCCTTCCCCTCCTCGTTATGCACACCAAGCGCCTTTGCGTTAATATACGCAAACAGCGCCACGGGCCCATCGTCGTTCCTAACCCCCGTCGATCCCACCCAGAGGGTCCGCGATCACACCCTCCGACGCCTATGCGGTTGTCGTAGCCGAACTCGGCTTTAATCCTCTTTCATCGGAAGGGCGGGAAACAAGGACGTTTCACGCCGGCCATGCGACATGGACGTCGCATTGGCCGGGAACCCTGCCCTCTTGCAAGAAAGGATTAAAGCACTAGTTTGGCACGGCAACCGCATGGCCGAGGACGTGTCTCGCGGACCCTCCTAATGCACTCCAATCTTCTCCGGCGGAAACATCCTCCTCACTTCCTGAAACAGCAGCTCATACTTTTCAGGGTCTTGCAGTGCTTTCTGTGCCATCTGATAAGCCTTCTCCACTAGATGGGCGTCTTGAGATAGATCTGCAAGACGCAGTTCAGCTAATCCGTGCTGCCGAGTCCCTAACAACTCCCCCGTTCCTCTCAAACGCATATCTTCTTCGGCAATCTTAAACCCATCCTCCGTTTGACAAAGAATGTCTAAACGACGACTATCATTGTTCCCCGACAATAAAAAGCAATAAGACTGTTCTCCACCTCGGCCAACCCTTCCTCTAAGCTGATGTAATTGAGCAAGACCGAACCGTTCAGCTGATTCAATCACCATTACCGAGGCATTCGGGACATTGACCCCGACTTCAACCACAGTTGTTGCAACCAAAATATCAATCTCACCGGCATGAAACGATGTCATGATTGATTCTTTTTCTGCGCCCTTCATTTTTCCGTGCAGGAGTGTGATGCGACTGTTGGGGAACCTAACTTGCAAGTCTGTGGCACGTTGCGTTGCAGAAATCAGATCGAGCGTTTCAGATTCTTCCACCAACGGACAAACAACATAAATTTGCCTGCCAAGTTTGATTTGGTCCTCTATGAAATTCTCCATTTTAGGGCGGACACGTTCGGCCAGTTTACGGGTAATAATTGGCTTTCGTCCAATCGGCATCTCATCAAGGACAGAGAGTTGCAAATCACCATAAAGTGTCAAAGCTAACGTCCGTGGAATCGGAGTAGCGGTAAGGACTAATACGTGAGGACTTTCCCCTTTTTGTTGAAGAAGCGATCGCTGCCGAACACCGAAGCGATGCTGTTCGTCGGTAACTGCAAGTCCTAATGCTTTAAATACCACAGTTTCTTGAATAAGGGCATGTGTTCCTACCACAACTTGCGCCTCACCATTCGCAATCTTGGCTAACGCCTCCTCCCGTACACTTTTGCTCTGACTACCCAGTAAACATGCGACAGAAACACCCAGAGGGGTGAACACTTTCTCAAGTGATTGAAAATGCTGTACCGCTAATATTTCTGTTGGAGCCATCATTGCTCCTTGATACCCTGATCCCACTGCGCGCAGTAGCGCCGCCATAGCAACCGCCGTTTTGCCGGAACCGACATCTCCTTGCACCAAACGAGCCATTCCTTGTGGCCGAGCCAGATCTTGAAATATCTCGCGGATCACTCTTTGTTGAGCACTGGTCAGTTGAAAGGGCAACGAGTTATAAAAATTCTTGATCTGTTCCTCTCCCCCCAATAAAGGGGGACTTCCTAATCGCTCCATGCCCCGGCGCAGTCCTGCGATGGCTAATTGCAAAAAGAGAATTTCTTCCCAAACCAGACGTTCCCTTGCTTGGGCTAAGCTTCTATAATTTTCTGGAAAATGAATTTCTCGATGAGCGCGGGAGCGCTCCATCCATTCTTTCCGGTCTTCTTGAGGTAGTATCTCTCGAAAATCTGTCTCAATCTGACCCAAGACACTTTGAATTATGTTACGAATTACTTTCGAGGATAATCGTGCCGTTTCTGAATAAACTGGTAGAATCGTTTGAGAACCCAGGTCAGGTACATTTAATAAAGCACACTGACTATCCTTTTCGATATCTGTCGCCAGCACTTCCGGCACTTGTTGTTTCCAGCGGACCTTTCCGGTTATAACAACTTGCGTTCCGGTAGGATATTGTTTGAGAATATGTGTTTGGTTAAACCATGTTGCCTGGAACAAGCGCCCTTGTTGTTCAATACTCAACTTAACCACTTTAAGCTTGCCATTGGTTATAGTTCCCGCTACCACTTTCCCCTTGACCGTTGCCATCTCACCGTCTTTTAACTCCGCTATCCTTTGCTGGCGCCGATCTTCATACCGCCGAGGAAAATATTGCAACAAATCAAGTACATTATGAATACCAAGCCTTTCAAGTTGCTTGGCTCTTTGTGGTCCGACCCCTTTTAAGTATTGTAGTGACTTTGCTGACAAGGTAACTAAGTTTGGTCCCTTTAAGGCCTTTTCTAGAGGGACTTCTTGACTCTTTATGACTGGTACATGATTAGCTTTATGTAATTCTATGAAATCTGGGATAACACAGTTTTCGTCGTATGCTTCTTTATCTTCTTTATCTTCTTTATCACTTTTCTTCAGTATTGTTTGTACTACCTGTTTATCAGGTATATTTTCCCCCGGCACTTCTCGTTTCTCCGCTATATCTTGTACCATAAGTTCTAAATCCCCATAGACTGGCTTATTCTGCGTTTGGATCTTCTGAGCTTCCACCGTCACTTCCTGCATAAACCGACGAAGTTCCGAGAAAGCCTCTCTTCGCCGTATCGGACTCCAGCTTGGGTATTGCATGGCCAAGTTTCTAAGCAAATCTATGTCGTAACTAGGAAACAGCTGTTCAAGTCGTGGAAGGATCGCCCGCAGGAAAATGTTAAAGCCTCCCAACACTCCAGTATTCGTAAATCCCTGTTTTTCTTCAGCCAAAAGTGCCCGCTGTAAATTATTCAAGACGAGCTGCGCCTGAGTACCTCTCATAGAAAATCAGCCTGAATTCGTCGTCCAGTTGGCGTTACTGCAAGACCACCTTGCGCCGTTTCCTTCAAAGCACAGGGCATTTGTCTACCTATCTCGCCCATCGCATCAATAACCTCATCAATCGGAATCGCACTCTTCACGCCTGAAAGTGCCATTTCAGCCGCAGCCAGGGCGATCGTAGCACCTGTTGCATTTCGTTTGACGCAGGGAACCTCAACAAGTCCACCCACGGGGTCGCAGACTAAACCCAGCATCGATTTCATAGCGATCGCCGCGGCATCAGCAGTCTGCCTAGGTGTACCTCCAGCTAATTCTACTGCCGCAGCCGCAGCCATCGCCGCCGCAGACCCTATTTCGGCCTGACAACCGCCTTCTGCGCCAGAAACGTTCGCTCGTTCCGCAATGATCATCCCTAATCCAGCCGCACTGAAAAGGGCGAGTAAGAGTTCCCTCTCTGAGATTTGGCGGGTCTCCTCAACCGTTAAGAGGACAGCCGGAATCACACCACAGGAACCCGCCGTCGGCGCCGCAACAATTCTGCCCATACAAGCATTAACTTCAGCAACTGCAAGGGCTCTGGCAATCAGACCGCTTAGTTGTTTTCCAAGCAAGCTCTCTCCCGTTTTCCGTCTGGCCTCTACTTTTGCTGCATCTCCCCCTACCAAACCAGATAGAGAACGTCGTTCACCACTTAGGCCGACTGCAACCGATTCACGCATCACGTTTAAGTTTTTAAGCATGCGTTGAAAAAGCTCCTGCTCAGATTGCTGTAAACTTTCCATCTCGTTTTGATAGACGACTTCGCTGATTTTTAACCCTCTGGCTTCAGCCTCGATAACCCAATCTTCGTAGGTACGCATGATACTTTCACTCCTATTCCAATGGTGCAATAGCCAAGACCTGAAAAACATTTGGTAGCCTCCGCATTAAAACAAGGACGCCATCGTCGATTTTCTCATCGATCTCCAAAACCATTAAGGCTTGGGCCCCCCTCTTTTCCCGAGAAACCAGCATTCGAGCAATGTTGATCTGGGCAGTTGCCAAGAGGAGTGTCACTTGCGCCACAAGTCCAGGGAGATCCTGGTGTAGAATAACTAATGTAGGATAGTCACCCCTAATTTCCACCTGAAAACCATTGATCTCTCGAATGACAATAGTTCCTCCTCCGATCGACGATCCGACAACCTGCGCATGGCTTCCGGTCTTTCCACGCAATTCAAAATTAACGGTGTTCGGATGGACATCTCCGAGGTCGGCGATTTTAAAACTAAAGTTCAGGCCTCGTTCCTTTGCCAGTTTAATAGCCTCCGGAATTTGCTCATCATCAGGAGCCATCCCTAAAAGACCAGCGATCAATGCTAAGTCCGTCCCATGCCCCTTCCCTGTTTTTGCAAATGAGCCATGTAGACTAATTGTTCCTTCTAAAGGTTCTTCACCTAATATCTTCCTGGCCATCTCACCCAGACGTACCGCACCTGCCGTGTGCGAACTTGACGGTCCAACCATAATTGGTCCAAGAAGATCAAATACGTTACTCCTGCCCACAGTTGTTACCTCCTAAAAAAAACCTCCGGAAAAATTCCGGAGGGGAACCTATTCCACACCAAAAATATAATAGTAGAGCGGTTGCCTACCGGGATGAGCCTCTACCTCGATGTTCGGATTTTCTTCCGTAAGCCAATTTTCGAGACGTTCAACCTCTTCTTGTTTTGTTTCTTCTCCATAGAATATGGTAACCAAATCATGCGTTTTCCAATCCATTTTCTCCAACGTTACCTGAGCAACTTCAAGTAATGTTTGGCCCGAAGTGATAATCGTATCTTCTACTAACCCTAAAATATCTCCAGACGAGATATTCAAAGTCCCAAACTGAGAATCACGAACTGCATACGTCACTTCTCCTGAAATGACATTACCGAGCGATCGTTCCATATTTTTAATATTATCCTCTACTTCCCCTTCCGAATTAAAATTCAGTAAAGCAGAAATTCCTTGAGGAATAGATTTACTGGAAATCACATGAACTCCACGATCTTGAACAACCTCTTTAACTTGGCGAGCAGCCATAATAATATTCCCATTATTCGGCAGAATAAAAATGTTACGTGCCGAGATCTTGCGCACAGCCTCAGCTAAGTCTTCCGTGCTCGGATTCATGGTTTGACCACCATACACAACTTCATCGACACCCAAACTTTTAAAGACATCCGCGATACCTTGTCCCATCACTACAGCAACCAACCCGAACTCTTTCAAATTTTGAGTTTCACTTAGAGTGTTTGTTTCTTCAAGCACTGCAACGGAAGGATTGGCCTTCATAGCGTGGGCCATACTTTCGTTTTGCTCGAGCATATTATGAATTTGAACTTGGTGTAGTGAACCCCACTGTATAGCATATTCTAATATCTTTCCTGGATTTTTAACATGCACATGAATTTTTACCACTTCAGGTGCCCCAACTACCAGCAAGCAGTCCCCACGATCCTTCAAATCCTGTCGTATCCGATCAACCCGCAAATCGGTCCCCTTGATCAGAAATTCAGTGCAATAGGGATAATCTAGATCTTCTATCCGCATAAATTCCCGTTGTATTTCTTGAGCTTCTTGAGTTTCTTGAACGTTCGGAGCTGTCTTTTTCACCGAATCGGCTAGGATATCAGAAGTGATCGTTTCCCCCGATAATACAGAGATCCATCCACCTAAAATAATGAGGAACCCTTGTCCTCCAGCATCAACTACCCCCGCCTGTTTTAACACAGGTAACATATCTGGTGTTTTTGCTAAGCATTTCATGCCCTTATCCTGAGCTTCAAGAAAGGTCTCGAGAAGTGAGCCTCCTCCTTTCGCCCTGGTTAACGCTGCCTTCGCTGTTTCCTTCGAAACAGTCAAGATCGTGCCCTCAACTGGTTTCATAACCGCTTTGTATGCAGTTTCTACCCCTGCTTGCAGAGCTTGAGCCACTTGCAGTGGATTAGCGCTTGGCAACCCTTCAAATCCCTTGGCAATCCCGCGTAAAAGCTGAGAGAGAATAACCCCGGAATTTCCGCGGGCACCCATTAAAGACCCCATCGAAGCCGCTGCCGCCACATCACTGATAGCCTGGCTGGTTACCTTTTCCGAGTCCCTCGCTGCGGATTGAATAGTTAAAAACATATTCGTACCCGTATCACCATCTGGCACAGGAAAAACGTTTAAGGCATCAACATCATGTTTCTGAAGTTCTAAGGCCTTTGCCCCTGCCACCATCATTTTTTTCCAAAGTTGTCCGTTTACCACACTTATTGTCTTAGTCGTTGGTCCCAAAGCCGTATCCCCCTACTCTTTTGCACTACTCTAAAACGCGAACTCCTTGAACGTTCACGTTCACCTGGGACACGTTTAATCCCGTAAGTTTCTGAGTAGTATAACGGACGCGTTCCATAACACTGGCCGCGACTTCAGAAATCTTAACACCATATCCGACAACGATATAGAGATCGATAACTACTTCATTGTCTTTGATGGAAACTACCACACCACGAGCTAAATTTTCTCGTCCTAATAAATCTACAAACCCATCCGTAATTTTGCGCGAAGCCATGCCCACCAAGCCGTAACATTCAACTGCTGTAGCACCAGCAATCGTAGATATGACTTCTTCCGAAATATCAATTTTCCCTAAGCTATTAATAATTTCTTTTCCCATAAAAAGGATCGACTCCTTCCAGATATCTGCATAACATCATTCTACCAAGAAATTGAAGAATGTTCAAAGGAAACTCCCTATCTCAATGCTAACCCCCCTCTTATATCAGCTTCAATAGGCCAGGAGTTCAACTTTTTGATTCCATTCATAAAAATCTTATTGTTTTTTCCATAATTGGAGGATTTTGTAATCAAGCGTAGAAGTATCAATTATAAGATTAGCAAGGAGGATGTTAATAAATGTCTTACAGTGCAGAAGTTAGCCGTTCAAATCCCGCGTGTTTTCTTTTTCTCATAGACCAATCCGGATCCATGTCAGATCCTTGGGGAAAAGAATCTTCCAAAAAGATAGCTGAAGGGGTCGCCGATATAATAAATAAGCTATTACAGAATCTTATTATAAAATGTGCCAAGTCAGAAGGGGTAAGGGATTATTTCGATATAGGGGTTATAGGCTATGGAGCATTTGTTGGGTCAGCTTTTAGTGGACCATTAGCAGGAAAAGATTTGGTTAGAATAAGCGAGGTCGCCAACCTCCCAGCTCGTATTGAGGATAGAAAGAAAAAAGTAGATGATGGTGCTGGTGGTATTTTGGAGCAAACCGTTAGATTCCCAATCTGGTTTGAACCAATTGCCAATGGTGCTACCCCAATGTGTCAAGTCTTAGCATATGCTCACTCAATTCTTCAAAATTGGCTTGTCGAGCACCCTACTAGTTTTCCTCCAATCGTAATTAACATAACTGATGGAGAAGCTACCGATGGTGATCCTAGCAAGCCTGCACAGGAGCTAATGAATCTAAGCAGTACTGATGGGAATGTTTTATTGTTTAATATTCATACCTCGTCTAATAAGGCAACACCTATTACTTTCGCTGATCAAGAAACAAACCTCCCGGATGAATTTGCCAAACTACTGTTTACGATGACTAGCGAATTACCTAAGTATATGAGGGCACTTGCTCAAAAGGAAGGTTTTCCTGTGACAACAACAACCAGGGGCTTTGTGTTCAACGCCAAGCCTGTTGAATTAATTAGTTTTCTGGATATAGGCACACGGGCAAGTAACTTACGATAGGAGACTGTAATGAATTATATGATTGATTCAAGTTGGCTTCCTAAAGAAGGTAATACTTTACTTGAATATGAAGATGCCTTCTATCCTAAGCTAACAGGTTCATATGAAAAAGAGCAAGTGACAGTTGCTGTTTCAGATGGGGCAAGTGAGAGCATGTTAAGCGGAAAGTGGGCCGAGTTTTTAGTTAGATTGAGCTGCAAAAAAGGTAGTTGTATTGTAAACTTTGATGTGTTCATCAATAGATCCTGCAGAGGGTGGAAATTATGGCTAAAATCATACATCAAAACGAGAAAAAGAAATTTTAAACCAATACTGTGGTATGAAGAGCCAGGCTTAATTGCAGGGGCGTTTGCCAGCCTTCTCTGTTTAAACTTACATAATGAAAATGATCATAATTCTAATTGGGACGCAATTGCTCTTGGAGATAGCTGTCTATTTCAAGTAAGAGACAATGAGCTAATTACGAGCTTTCCAATAGCCAATTCCAGTCAATTCGATAGTAGGCCATACCTTTTGTCTAGCAATCCGACTAATAATACTCACGTTTCCAAGCATGTCAAAAGATTATCCGGCCAATGGCAGAAAAATGATTCATTTTTTTTAATGACTGATGCTCTAGCCGCCTGGTTTTTAAAACAAGTGGAAGATGGTGAAACCCCCTGGATCTCAATCCTTGACTCAGGTACTACAAACTATGTACAACCACTAGGGGAATTAGTGAAGTACTTAAGGGAACGTGGTGCTATTCGAAACGACGATGTAAGCGTAATTCGACTTGATTTAAGGTAGGTTTTGGCTTATGGCTTGGCCAACTATGTCAGATTATCAAGAAACTATACAAAATCCAAATACTTGTTTTTTAGACCATGAATTAAAAAATGGAACTCCGATTTTAAGTAATCTTGGTTTACCTAAGCCAATTGCAGGAGGATTTGCCTGCGTATATCAAATGATATGTGGTCCACATAATTATGCTGTTAGGTGTTTCTTAACAAAGCAATTAGATCTTGAGAAACGCTATAAAATTATAAGTGATTATTTAAGACAAATTAATCTACCCTATATGGTGGGTTTTGAATTTATATCTCAAGGTATAAGTGTCAATGGGCAATGGTTCCCTATCCTAAAGATGGAATGGATTAATGGAGAACCATTAAATATATACTTAGAAAAGAACCTTCATAAACCCCAAAAATTAGAAGCTCTTGCTTCTAATTTTAAAGCCCTAATTGATGATCTGCGTAAATACTCTATTGCTCATGGTGATTTACAACACGAAAATATTATAGTTTCAAATGAACAATTAAAACTGATTGATTATGATGGGCTGTATGTTCCGGGTTTGGAAACAATACCTTCTAACGAGTACGGGCACAGGAACTACCAGCACCCCTCAAGGAGTGAGAAGGATTTTGGGCCAAATCTTGATAATTTTTCAGCTTGGATAATATATACTTCTATATATGCGTTACGTGTAAATCCTAAGCTATGGGATCAATTTCAAGCAGGTGATGGGTCAATTATTTTTCGCAAAGAAGATTTTCTTGATCCCAACCAGTCCTTGGCTTTTAAGTTATTTGAACAGAGTAGGCTACTTCCCTTACAGTCTTTAGCCAAACAATTAAGGATTTTTCTAAGTTTTAATGATTTAGCTAGAATTCCGATAATAGATGCAATCATTGTAGCCGAATCAAATCTACCAAACATTTCTCCCCATGGATTACCAGCTTGGCTTCAAGATAGCTATTTCCTAAAAACAATATTGATAAATAATCAAGAGCCTCTATCTGAGGGTTCATCCTTCAATTTGGATTTTCTGAAGATCAATATACCTAAGTCAGTAAACTTAATCCTAGGACCAATATTAATAGGAACCTGGGTTTTAGGCATGACTTACTTAAGTATTACTGCATTTTCAATTAACAGCATTTTCCTTAACATTCCAATTTTGTTCAGTATCAGTTTTGGCTTAAGTTCGATACTTGGATTATGGTTAAAGAAGCTATTAAATCCAAATAATGATGAACTTCAAAAATGTATTTTAAAAGATTCAAGCGTTCCAGGTATTGGGCCTCAGTTAATTTTATCTTTAAATAAAGCTGGAATTACTACTGCCGCCGATATATTGAATATCCATATTGTCAAAAATGACTTAAATCCTACAAAAGTTGTCTTAATTGAAGTTTCGGGGAAAGGTATAATTCGTATTGATGGTATTGGCCCAGTAAAAGCCCGTGCTTTGCTGGAGTGGAAGAACCTTATGGAATCAAATTTAAAGAAGCCTATATTATTGCAAACTTTACAACGTAATGCTATTGCCAAATACAAACAACACCGCAACTTATTACAGAAAGAAATAAAACAACTAAAGCTGGAATTTGCAAAAAGGCTACAATAAATAGTTTATAACATTACTGATACCTCTTTAAGTAGTTTTCACACAACCCTTATCGTATCAATTAATTAAATCGGACTCTAAATTATACGCCTTATACGCCGTCAGAACTGTCTTTTACATCTCCGCTGACGAAGTCCAGGATCTCCTCCAGCCGGGAGTTGATCTCTTCCCGGACGATAGCGATGGTGTAAAGCGCCAGACGGGCGGCCTTCTCCGGCGAATCATCCGCGTCCAGCACATTGCTCTGCCTGTGGTATAAATTCCGGGCAGGGTAGAAGACGCCATAGGTTCCGAAGCAATTCTGGTTCCAGTGTCCGATTGCCTTTTCCAGCTCAGACAGGCTGTCTCCGAACTCTCCAGTCACGGTGGAGTATAACTGCATACAGAAAGAATACTCATTCATCCCAAAAACGCACAGTTTTGTGAATACTTCATCACCGTTATCATTGACGGGCAGAAGAAAGCAGATATGTTCCGTTCCGTTTTCATCCGTGCGCCGGAAGGTATCGTAACCGAGCCTCTTCATTTCTTCGTCCAGGGCGTCGGTATATTGGTTCATCAGCATCATCTCCTAAGCGGTGTTGCCGCTGCCGGCGCTGCGGCAGCCTTTTTGGCCGCTTTCATTTTTTCTTCTTCCCGCTGCTTGCGGAGTGTAGCTTGAATTCCGGAGCCAAGCTCCAGCTCACGTTCTTTATGTATCTCGTCAAGGTCCTTGCCATCTCTGGAATAAAGCTTGCGGCCGATAGCTTTCTCACTGTACTTGCCGTCTTCCATTTTCTTCAGGCCCGAACCTTTAATCAGCTGCTCGGCCAAGGCGCCGCTGTCCGTGGCTTGGCCGGCTTGCTCCGTAAGATACTGGGCGCGTTTCTGGCTCTCTTCCACAGTGAACTGTTCCAGATCGCCCTGTTTCTGACCGTGATAGTACATTAAGACTTTATCTTCTTTCTTTCTGGCCTTGGAACGCTCGTCGCCGCTCATCTTACGCCATTGTTCTTCACTGTATTTAGCCTTCAGACGCTTGTTGACGGCACTGTCCAAACCAACTTCCTGATTGGCGACGGTATGTTGAACATCCTTCAGTTTGTTATCCGCTACTTTCTTACCGATAAATTCAGCACCCGACGCGGCTGCGCCCAGTACCGCACCGGCTATTGCGCCAGGCGCCGCGCCCATGCCGGATGCGGTACCGGCTATATTCACAACATCGCCGACGGCGCCCAGGCCGCCGGCCACAGCCTTAGAATAACCGTACGCCTTCTCAACATCCGCCTGGCGTCTAAACTGAGCCCCAGATTTCAAGACATTCTTCTCATCCGCGGAGACAGCTTTTCCGTGCCGGGCCTCATATTCGCGTTTATCCATCAGTTGATCGGAATGCTTAGCTGTCAGGGATCCCTGGATGCCCTGGGCAAGTCCGGCGCCCGTCTTCGCTATATTTGCACCAAGGCTAGCCCCTGATGCGATACCGCCTGTCACTGACCCCAGCGTTGAAGCTGTGGAGGCAAATTTACCGACCGAACCAGCTACTTTACCGCCAATACTGAACACGTGGGAGGCGGAATCAAAACTGTGTGCGACAGCGCCGGCCGTATCGCCCTGTTTGCGCTGTTCGTGGGCCTTCTTGGCTTCTTTTCCCACATCTATAGCTTCTTTAACCGAACCGCCTAAATTACCCACAGCGGCGGAGTACGGCGACATGGCTTGCATCGCTCCCGTCAAGCCGCCAAAATTAATTCCAATTTTCCCGGCGCTTTCCAACTTGCCGCCGATTCCGCTGACTTGTTTTCCCGTGCTGCTGACCGCGTCGGCGATAGTACCGACGGTATCGGCCGTGTCGCTGTCTTCGACCGGACCCTGGCCGGGATTTGCCATATCCGGCCGCTTCAGCGTCCGGCCGCCAAGGAGAGCTTTGTTGGCTTCGATCGCTTGAGATCTGCCTCGGCTGAAATTATAGTTTTTAAAGGATGCATCAGATTTTTTTTCTAACGCTGCAAGACTATTTTTTGTCGCGGCTTCAGAGGCGGCGGCTCTTTTGTCTGCGCTGGGAGTGGTAATCGGAGCTCTGACTTGGGTGTTGGCTAAAGCGTTATCTAAAAGGGGATCGTCGGTTTTTCCTTGTGCTTTGAGCGCTTTTTCCTTCAGATACTGCTCCTTCAGCATCGCTTTGCGCTTGGCTTCTCTGTCGGCCTCCAAACTCGCAGTGTCCACATGCTTGAGATTGACCACGCCTCTCCCGGAATAAGCGCTTTTTCCCTTTGCCAATTTTTCCTGCATTGTCAGTTTGTTGGCTGCTGCTTGGTCTTTTGGATTGAGAGCCTCTTCTCCCGCCTCGAGCTGCGCCCCGAACGCTTCAATCTGGGACATAACATCGCCCTTCATATGGCGTTTCACGGAATCCTGCATGGTTTTTTCACCTGAACGGATATGGGCGAGAGGATTTTTAACGGTATGCTTAAATTTTTCCCACGTGCTGAGCTGGTTGTAAGCGGCGCGGTTAAGGTTCAGGTCGTCAAGTTCCTTATGATGGGCGCTTCGCATATCCCGGAAAGGGGACGCTATGGCGTTGCCCACCGTATAAGCGGCATGCTTCAGTTTTTCGCCGACGCCTATCCGTTTGTTACCCTCGGCCCCGTAAGGAGTGCCGCGGAGTTCTTTATCAGCTTTAGCCGCCGCTTTCCTGTCTGCGGCTATCTTACTCATCTCCGCTTCTTTCTGCTCCTCCGCCTCCTGCTCTTCTACCGTTTGGCCCTTTATTTTGCGTTTAAGCCATTTAAAGGGATT
>LOEW01000115.1 GCA_001516045.1 Desulfosporosinus sp. BRH_c37 | reverse complement strand
CTTGAATGACCGGGATACAGTTGTTTTACCGAGACTATCGCCATAAATCTTCCTGATGACTCCGGTGGTATATATACTGATTGGATACCGGGAACCCTCATCGCTTCGAGATCAGCCCACAATGTGGCAGTGTGGTTCATCGCCAAAATCATGTGTGTATCTGTCACTGGTCTTCCTACCGTTGTAGCATGGAAGACCATATCATTACGATAAGTAACGGCTTTGACATTAATAAAGTGTCTGGGAGTAGTGCCTTTGCCCGAATAGTAACCAGTATATTCTCCGAACGGTCCTTCCTCTCGTAATTCTTCCGGCCATAATTCCCCTTCAATAACCATTTCTGCATTCGCAGGGATGGGTAAATCTACAAATTCTCCTTTAACTACTTCTACTGGAGCACCACGTAGAGCTCCGATATAATCATACTCATCATCCCCGGCACCAATTAACGTACTGGAAGCTAAGAACATCAGCGGATCATATCCGATAACTGCGGCTACCTGCATTGGTTTATTAAGCTTAGCGTATTTCTGTCGGTGCAAGTCACCATGTTTACCTTTAATCAGATAGATTCCACAGGTTTTATCATCAAGTATTTGCATCCTGTAGGTACCAATATTTACCCACCCGGTTTCTGGATCTTTAGTTAGGACAGAAACAAAGGTTCCAATGTATCTACCGCCGTCCATTTTGTAGAATTGTGGAACGGGAAATTTAAACAAGTTTACGTCTTCACCCTTGTCAATATTTTCTTTAATCGGTCCACTTTCGACATAAACCGGTGGTATAAGTGCTTTAGTTCTATCTACCCAGGCCTTAGCCATTTGGGTCAAAGTTGTATCGACCGGCATATTCATAGCTATTGATAAACGTTTCAAACTCGAGAGGGCACTAACAAATACAGGGGTTTTATAGTCTTTGACATTTTCAAAAAGTAAGGCAGGCCCGTTCTTCTCTTCGTTAACTTTAGCAATATGAGATAATTCGAGATTCCAGTCCACCTCTTTTGTGATCCTCATTAGTTCCCCATTTTCCTCTAGCTGTTTGAGAAAACCCCTTAAATCCTTATTTGACATTTGTTCTTTCCCCCTTCTTCCATCTTCAAAATATTTAGTACTAGTAGCCTGACTCAAATCCTGGGTCACCACTTTCAATAACCTTTAGCTATATTCTCATCTACTTGCTCCTGACTGTACTTAACAGGAATCATAGCCTACCTCCTACTACGCTGATTTGTCTAAATCTTTAAAAGCTTTTATAACTGCCTCACCAAACTCTGGTTCATCGATATTAGCGTCAACCTCAATAACTTCGACATGCTCAGCAGCTAATTCCTTAATCACTTTTGTGAAAATCGAATCACTTTCTGGTTCGAAAATGGCTGTTCCTGCTATATCAAAAGATGCCCAGCCTTTCATGGGAATCAAGAATTTTACAGGACCGCGCGCGGCATTTAGTTTTTCTGCCATTGCTCGTGCCACAACCTTCAATTCCTCTGTATTAAGCCGTAAGAAAGTACGTAAAGCATCAAGGTCATACTTCTTCCGTTCATAATAATCCGGCTTGTATTTACTACGCGGAGGAGACATTAAATTGACAGCACAAGTAGCTATGATTTGGGGAATTCCCATTTTACCAGCTGCTTCTAGGCGTTCCTTTCCTGCCGACCTTGTTCCGCCAAAAATTTCCTCACCCACTCCGCCAGGTGCCAAATCGATAACCGCTTTGAATATACCCTCTCCGCTAATCATCTCCTCCATAGCCTTATCTGCCACGCCGGTTGCCGAAAAGCCAATAATTTGATAACCTTCTTGCTCTAAACGACTACGAACATAATTGGCAGTTCTTTCACATAAACTTAGTTGGCTCATAGCGATAAAGCTTTTAGCCTGATAATCTTTTTCAGATATTTTACCCTCTGGGTCTTGGGCCATACCAACTATTGCGCCTGCCGCTCGATCTAAGACATCTCTGATTAGCCTATTTAATCCCGTAAAATCAATAACAGAGTGGAAGATAGTAATATCAGAGCTTCCGAAGTAACGACTTGCTAACCCCTGAGAAGCAGCTACACTACTAACCATAAATTTTGGAACACCGAATGGCAGAGTCCTCATTATGTTAGTTACTAATAAACTGCTTGTGGCACCTCCAATTCCTATGACACCTTGAATTTTACCCTCCGCATATAGTCCTTTAATCTTAGTGGAAGCACCAGCAGTTATTATTTCTGCAAGTCGCACGCGGTTCTCCGTAGAAAAAAGTATTTCACCCGGATTACCTAGTGCAAAGATCACTTCCCGAGTTACGTCTGCAGGCATCCCCGCTTGTCCTCTGGTACCTAGATCAAAAATGACTGTTCGGCAATTTCTTGCTTCGATTTGCTTTTTCAGGTAAATAGTTTCGGCGGCTTTAGTATCCAAAGTGCAAAGAATAGCGATTGTCTTACTCATTTAAACCTCCTTTAATATAATTCTTGTAATATTATGAATTTTCAGATTACAAAGTCTGGAGTTTACTTGACTTCAGATGGAGTTAAGTCTACACCTGAAATCACATTGTTTTGACTTAAGGATTTCTAAGCTAACCTTTTTCCCAACTCTTTAAGAGCTAAGGTTTTAGCAGTTTGGGTGAAGAACCAACTATCAACATGTGATTTAAACCAGGCAACCCAATCCTCAAAAGTAGCATTAAAATAAATAAGATACAAAACTAATCCCTCTGAGGTATAACGAAATAATTTATCCGCATCTTTTACAAGACGATCATTATCGGATATCACACTTTGTCTTGAATCATGCTCGTCAATAATATTGATTATTTCTACTGTTTTCTGAGAATTGTAGCCCACCTCCTCCAATATCCGTTTAGCGATTTTTACGCCCTCAACTTCATGAATTCTGTTTAAACCCATATCAGAATCAACTCTGCCAAAAGCTTTGAGTTGCATATCTTCCGTTAACATACTCCACCCAACGTCATGAAGTAATATCGCTGGTATGACTATCTCAGGATCACCCTGTTCCTTTAAAAGTAAATTTTCGGCAAACCTTCTGGAAATTGGAATATGAATTTCATTACTTCTTGTTTGCAGATATGGAAAAGCCAGCATATAAATCTGATCATAAATATTCACACTAACACGCATTGACGGCCTTAACCCCTCCCCAGATGGTCACGGGTCTACTTTGCAGAATGAGTAACCCATCATCAGACGAAGCTAAGTCAGCGTCTATCGACCACTCAATATCCTGAGGCCGTCCATAATGCTGTTCAATAGATATGGCCGTCTTTGCCAATTTAATAATTTCTTCCTTACTTAAGGACGGTAGACCCTGCCTAGACTCCTCTACAGCTCTTGTTATAGTACTCCCTGTGATCGGGTCCCTTACATACTCAATAGTTTTAGGAGAAATCCAGTTTTCTAAAATCTCAAAACTATCTCTTTTTACGGCAAAATGATCCGGAGTTACATAACCACTAACGACCCCTTCGCCCAAACCCCAGGCACCCTCAATAATAATTTTAGAGTGATCACCCGTTACAGGGTCTACCGTGAAGGCCACTCCGGCCGAACGAGAATTTACCATTTTTTGGACCCCTACCGCCATTAAAGCATCATCATAAGCAACGTCTTTTGAACTACGATAATGTAACGCGGGGGCCGAAAATAGACTAGCCCAGCATTCTTTGATCCTTTCCAGAACATCTTCAAGTCCGGAAATGTTTAGATAGGTCTCATGTTGTCCAGCATAGCTGGCATCTGCGGCATCCTCCATTGTGGCGCTTGACCTGACTGCAACTAACACGTCTACCTTGCCACACAGTGAGGACAGGTCCTCATAGGCCAATTGTATACAAGCTACTAGATCTTGAGGCATTGGCGTGGACTGGACGATGGGACCAATGATTTCTGTTGCCTCTTGAAAGGATATATCCCCATTCTTATCCAAGCCAATTTCGTTTATAGCCTGAAGAATCTTTGTATCAATACCGGTTTCCTTCACAAAATGCTTATATGCGTTAACGGTTACAGCAAATCCCGGGGGAACATTTTTACCAGCACCAATCATCTCGCCAAGACTAGCACATTTACCACCGACTAAAAGTACGTCATTTTTACAACAGTTTTGAAAAGAGCGAATCATTCCTAAATCACCTCATCTGCTATATTCTGAATATTTGGAACTGTCTAAATCCTATCATATTTAAGCAAAGTTACTATTCCCATAATGGCTGAAAAATCAGCTCTATTCTTTGTACAATTTAGCTAAAACATCATAAGTACATATAAATCCTGACTAGCATTTTAATGGGGTTCCTTGAGCCTATAAGAAGATGAGTGTTACCAATTTGGGCAAAACCAAGACAAGTATTGCTTAGTATTAAAGAGCCGCCCCCTATGTCTTCAACGCAGGGGCGGCTCTTCTCATATCAAGGTTTAAACTATTTACTCCATAGTGATAATCAGTACATACGAACATTCCTTAGGCATTGTTCTTCGATACTGAATGTATTTTATGTCGAGCTTCCCCGCCATCCCAGCGTTTGAACAACTGGTGATCGACGCCAAATTGATCCAAGGCCTTGCCCACAGTCTGATTGATGATATCATCGATTGTCTTAGGCATGTGGTAATACGCGGGCATAGGTGGGAGAATGACAGCTCCCATTTCTGCAACAGCAACGAGTAGCTTAAGATGTCCGATATGAAGAGGAGTCTCACGGGGGATAACTACGAGTTTTCTTCTTTCCTTCAGCACTACATCAGCAGCTCGCACTAAAAGCGAGTCGTTATAAGAATTGGCTAAAGCTGAAAGGCTCTTGATAGCACAGGGTTCTATGAGCATACCGTCGGTTTTAAACGAGCCACTAGAGATGGAAGCTCCAATGTCCCTATTATCGTAGACATAGTCCGCTAAGTTCTCCACTTCCTTCACGCTAAAAGTGGTCTCCAGTTCAATAGTCCTTTTAGCGCTATCTGTCAACACAAGATGCGATTCTACTTGGCAAGCCCTTAAAGTTTGTAGCGTTCGAATACCGTAGATGGCACCGGTGGCACCGGATATGCCAACAATCAACTTCATTCCTTATACCTCCACTTTCTGTTTCTTAAGTGTTAAATTAACAACATCCCCGTCCACAATGCTCAGCTTATGTTATCCTTAATACTACCGGCACTTCTATTCAATTCTTGGAGTAGCAGCGAATCATTCCTTAATCACCTCTACAACCCCATTAGTTCCATCAATACGAATCCGTTGACCAGTCTTAATATGTTCAGTAACCCTAACGCCCCGAGTAATGGTACCTACCACCGCTGGGATATTATACTCCCTTGCACAGATGGCTGCATGGGCAAGCATCCCTCCACTGTCTGTAACTACACCCCTAATCTTGGAGAAAAGTGGAGTCCAGGCCGGTGTTGTAAAAGGAGCCACCAGCACATCATCAGGCTGTACATCTGAGAAACCCTCGTAACCCATGATAACTTTAGCAATGCCCTCGACAACGCCTGGAGCACCAGGGAATCCCTCAAACCGACCGGCTACTCTATCCTTAGTATTGGTATTACCACGTATTACCTCATCTGTCATACCCCAAATCTTAATAAATACTGGGTCATCAACTCTTCCCTCCGGTATAGTACCGATAAAGGGTGGATTTTTTACTTCATGAAGGTCCTGCCAGGCCTGCTTTCGGCTCTGAACCATACTAGGAATCCTTAATCCATGTTCCTGGACGCCAAGAACTCGATTTAAAACAATATCAGCTAATACGTCATCTAACTCAGTGATAGTTAGGAAACAGACGTCTTCAGACGTCTCAATCATACCAAACTTCATTAGACGGTAACCGCATTCTTGAATAACATAGCGAAGTTCCGAATACGTCCACTGTTCGACATAGAAGTTATGATCCTCATTAAAAGGGTATGAGTACTGCGCATGCTTTAAAGCCCCTAAGAAGCGTTCTTTATCATTTTCAGGTATTCTCGCAACTGTAGCCTCAATAAACTTGTCTCTTTCGGCAATGATTTTCTCGGTATGTTCCTTGAAGTCAAAGCCACCTTGTTGAATATAGGTTTTAATTGTCGAAAGAGCCGGATAAGGATCTTCATTCCAAGTCGGATAATAAACATCAAAGATAGCAGCAGTGGTACGACGTCCGTACTGTTCCAAAAAATTTTCAAACTGATCCCACCAAACTTTGCCTAGTTCAGACTCATTCATCAACCGTTTGAAATCATTGGATCTTTCAGTACGCCCAGCGTTATCCATTGACCGCTTGAAATCTTCGCTTACTTTTTCAGCTCGATCGAAAACATCAGTTAGATTCATTTCCTGGGCTATGTCTGCCAGCCGCCACATAGCACGATCTATTTCAAACATTTTCGTCTCAAAACCCTGCAGAAAAACGCGCATGTCTTTTTCATCAATATTATATTCCTTGCAAACTCCTTCAAAGGTCATATAGGCAAAAATCGAGGGGTACATATAGATAAAATGAAGTTCCCAACTACGTTTAGAAATCTTAACTGCATCTCTAAGCAGTAACAGCAATCTATCAAGAGGAAGAGAGCGTTTATTAATACCTCTGAGATAACTTAACATGTTGGTCCATTCCTTAACTCCATCCGCGTAAAACTCAGGCCAAGTGTCCAGGGCCTTCAATAATCTTTGCCCAAATATCGGTTCCTTGGCCTTAATTTCTTCAGGATCTGTTATAGGCAGAACTCCTGGATAAATTCTCCCATCATATACCACATAATCAAATCCGCGAGAGTAGGGAAAAGAAATCCATTCCGCAGCAGCCTGAGTGCCACGAGGCCAGTGATGAACTGAGGCACCCATAGGAGTACTTGGAGGATTATTGTGTAACCCGTCATGAAACCAAAGTTTGGCTTCATCATCCTTCCTATAAGCCTTCTCCGCTAGCCATTCGACCGCGTGTACTTGATTTTCACTTGTCATTTTTTAATCCCCTCTCTTTTAGGTAATTAATTTTAAGGCCAATTGTACTTGAAGACCTAAATCAGGATCATCCAAAGTAATATCGGCCACTTCCTCGATACGCTTCAAACGGTACTTCATGGTACTGTGATTTAGAAAACCGTTCCTAGCCGCCTTTAAAATATTACCGTTATTTCGATAGTAAAGCTCCAACGTACTAATTAATTGGGCATTATGTTTACGGTCGTAATCAATCAGTGGTCCAATCACCCGGTTAGCAAATTCAGCAAACCGCTCTTTATTAATTTCCAGCATGGCGAAGATGCCGAGCCGTTCGTAGGCCATCACCCTCTTTTGCTGATTGAGGCTCTTCATAATCTCCAAGGTTGTCTGGGCTTGCCGATAAGATTCTTTATACTCATACAAATGGGTACAACAGCCACCTACTGCCAATAACCAGATTATTTGGGCAAATTGTCTATTAAATTCTTCTTCAAGCGCTACTGCAAGCGGGTAGTTTCGATCATCTTCAGGTTTATGCGCTGCTAAGACAAGAGTATAGCGGTTTCGGCTAATCACGATACTCTCAGGAGAGTCCCGGTTGACTACCTCTTTCGTGACTTCGAAGACTTTTCGTTTAAGAGAATCATCAATGCTTTCTAAGTCAATGATAAACACTTTGTAGGTACCTTTTAATTGAAACCCTAGCTGAACTGCTCGGCGGTAGGCTAATTCCTCTGACTCGTAATTGCCTGCAAGTAAATCCTCTATGAAATCTTCTTTCAAGCGCGTTTCCACTTCTGAGGCTGCCTTTTGTTTCAACAACTCCAAAGCTGATACCGTTCCAGCCTGTTTCATGGCTATATAATCCATTTCGAGAAGTTTTTTTTCGCTTTCCAAAGCTGAAACATAACCAAGCACTTCTTGACCTGCAACGATTGGGACGATAATCTGTTGCCACTTTCTATCAAAACCAATGTTCAGAGTAATCTGTCTTCTATCTTCTGTGAGTACCCGCATTTCCTCTGCGAATCGTAGTTCCTTCAGCAACTCCCCAACCGAGAATAACCTTCGTCCTATATCAGCACCTCTTGTTATTTTGGTAGTAGCTAATAGCTTGAAGTTTTCATCTTCCACCAACACAGGACCATTAATGATTTCGGCTAAGGTGTTGGCGATCGCATCAAGCCCCTTCCCCTCTAGAACTAATTCTGTCAACTGGTTATGAATATCGGTGGATTTCTTAAGCGCAGTATGCTGGGCAGTTAGGATATGGTTCAATTGATGAAGTTGACGCACTTTTTCCTGGAGCTTTTCATCAGTCTGTTCGTATAAACGCGCATTTTCGATGGCTATTGCGGCCTGGGCTCCTAAGATTTGCATTAATTCTTGGTCATTTACACTAAAGGTAGGGCGACCTTGCTGTTTGACCACCACTATTGCCCCAATCAATGTACCTTTGTAGTACAACGGAACCCCCAAATTGTCCTGTTTTACTACAATAGCCCGCCCGGTCTTAAGTATTGGTTTCAAAAGACTTCCCGGGTCAGCAGTGATTTCTGACCAGGTCCCTTCTTCTCCTATACCATAAATTAAATATTGACCATCTTCTTTAATCAAGGCCATACAAGCTGATTGTGCGAAAACCATTTGCTGTGCGTAGTGGATAAATTTCCGAGGCAACTTATCTGAATCGAAATTGGTCGTAATTTCTACCGCAGCTTCATTCAGTGCCCGCCATTGGGAAGCTCTTTTTTGTTCTTCCAGCAAACGATTTTGTAGACTCTTGACCACAGAATCAGGACGTAACCCCTGAATAGTCCCCTCCTCATGATTAGAAGTAAGCAAATCTCGAAAGTTTAACCCTAGCTCCATTACAAACCCTCCCGAATACTGATCGTTTTTGATATTTTCTGAATATTCGGAACTGAATAAATCCTATCATATATTACCAAAATAATACTATTCCCATAATGGTTGAAAAGTAGTGACCATTTTTATACAATTTGGTTAAACAAAGGATTTATTCAGTAGGATGGTAAGGCACCCTGATGAACGAGAAAGGACCTCAGAAAGTATGAATTGAAAGTATATATTTCTGACAAGTATAAAAGAGAAGAGACTACCTAATTTGCGGGTAGCCTCTTCCTTAATCCTTTAGTATACGATTTTGGTCATCAGTTCACGGTTAATTAATATTAACCTCGACTTCTGACCTATTGCTTCCATCCTCCGACTTCTGTATTGTCAAGGCTCCCGGAGGAATTTCCTCAGGTCCAATAGGCGGTCCAAGGGGAGTGAAAGGCATTTTGAACCAGAATAAACTATGCGCTACCGCTAAAATAGCGACTACATGTAATGTATAAAGCATAGAAAGAACCGAGATGTCGAACGGTGGTATAGGGACTCCAGCGACAATAACATTAGCTGCGATAGGCGCTAAGATAACTTTGAGGAGCGGAATCCAGATAGCTACCGCAATAAGAACAATTATCATATTATAAATACCCCGTTTGGGTTGAATATGTTTGGCATTGGGGTGATAGCCAAAGACAAACGAATGAAACAATACCCAGCCGATAATTGATCCTGCAACAGCGCCAAAAGAAAAACTTGGACTCAGGAAATTAAGAGTAATCGTCCAAGAGAGGTAGCCTAAAATAACAACTACCACTGTCAAAACGATTTGACCTAATGGCTGGCCAAACTTATAAAAAGGATAGCTTTGCATCGAGAGACCGTTACCAAAGATCATGATCCACACGATAGTCCATATCATCATGCCTAACAGGTTGTCTGCCCCAAATACACCGTTAGGGAAAGATGGTTGGGCAAAGGGCATTCCTTGGAAATTAATCATCGTTAACCAAATGATTGAAGTGATAACTAGGACAACTATAAAGCCGAACACTACATTAACAGCCCCTGATTTTTGGGCAACCGGATAGGCACCCCAAATAAACGTGTACCAGAGCGTAGTCATAAAGAGTATGGCTCCAAAATAGATACCTACCGGAAATAACGGGAAAGCCGGCCAGAGATTGGTTAGGAATAAGGTTAGCAATATAGCTAGTACAACCCATAAAGCACTCATGAGTAACCCTGTCCCTGCTTTATTCATTCCAGGTTTCCAGAATCCTTCCGGAGGTGTCACTGGCCAGCCTCTGCCATTTACGCCTAAAATAAGTAGCCAAAACAGTAAAACGAAAGAAGCTGGAGCGTATGTTAGGAAAAACATTTTCGCCGGAACAAGATACATGATTAACCAACCGACAATCATAGTCAAAATAAACAGGATCAGATTATCACGAAAGGCTTTATTCATGATTAATTACCCCCCCCTTTAAAGTTCCTACGAAATAGATTAAAAAAATGATGCCATCGAGCGAAGCGAGTTAGCTTTCAAGATAATACAACACATATAATCTTATATCAGTCATCACCCCCAAACGTTAAAGGAAACCTTTGCCATCACCTCCGGGGTTTCAAATACCCTTTTAAAGTATTTTGAATATTCTAAAATTATATCACATAGTCAAATATCGGCCTATTCTCCATACTGGCTGAAAAACTACAACCCTTTTTAGTATCATTTGGTTATGCAAGTTCTAAATAAAATAGTAGAGAGACTGACCTAAACGCAAAATCAGGTCAGCCCCTCACTATTGTTGAATTTTCCAGGCAAAAACAAAAAAACATGCCCCCAACTATGATTAATTATCGAGGGGTATGTCTAGAATTTATTTGGGACTAAATGTGGCCGCCACACTTGTATCAATATTTGAGGCACAATGTACGAGGATCGAGACTCGAGGCTCGAATCTTTATGTCTATCTCGGGCTTCTGGCCTTTCACCTCATACATCGGCCTTTGAACTTTGAATTATGCCTTGCCCTCACGCTTTTCTTTCAAAGCGCGCCAAACTTTTTCATAAGTGAGTGGCAAACTGTTGACTCTGACACCCATAGCGTCAAAAATCGCATTGGAGAAACAACCCATTGTGGGATTTGTAGCTCCTTCACCGACTTCCTTGGCTCCCCAAGGTCCGGCAGGCTCATAACTTTCTACTAGTTCAGAATGAATTTCAGGCATGTCGAGAGCGGTCGGCAACATGTATCCACCTAAGTTCGGATTAAGGATTTTCCCTTCGTCATTAAACACAACCTGTTCCCAGATTGACTCTCCCATTCCCATATACAAGGCTCCGTGTACTTGTCCGTGCAACAGCATAGGATTAATAACTTTTCCACAATCGTGAACATCCCAGATTTCGCGGACATCAATTTCTCCGGTTTCCTCATCGATTTGAACCTCGGCAATTTGAGCACAATAGCTGTAAGCCGGCGAAGTCCCCACCGCGGCTCCTTTATACGTTCCACCTAAACGCGGCACAACATAAACTCCTTTTCCAATCAGAGGACCTCGTAGGACGAAGAATCGACGGGCCGCTTCCTCAAAGGTTATTGATTCGGCCTTAGGACGGGATATGGAGAAAATAATTCCTTCCCGGCATTCTAAATCATCCGGGGGCAAGTTCATCATCGTCGAAGCCATGTCCAGAATCTGTTTCTTAATTTCCTCTCCAGCCCGCTTAACTGCAGTTCCCGACATCAAAGTCTGACGACTGGCATAGGCTCCAAAATCATGCGGCGTTGTTTCTGTATCGGCAGCAATTATTTTCATGTTTTCGTAACGGTAACCCATACCCTCCGCGGCCATCTGACAAAGGATCGTATCTGAGCCCTGCCCAATATCCGTTGCTCCTGTATAGAGAGTTGCAGCACTACCGTCCTCATGCACCTTAATCATCGCTGCGGCTTGAGGTAGGTCCGTTCTATAAATCGGGTAACCAGCCCCTGAGACGAAACTCCCAGTGGCAATCCCGATACCCCTTCCCTTCGTCATATTACCCTTCTTCTCACGCCACCCTGAAATTTCGCCCGCTTTTTCTAAACAAGCTTTTAACTCACAAGAATTAATGATAAAATCATTCGCTGTAACTGTGTCAGGCCGACGGGCGTTACGAATTCGGATTTCCAGAGGATCTATGCCCAGATCCTTGGCAATGTTATCCAAATGACTTTCAAAAGCGTACTTGGGTTGGGGTGCTCCATGACCACGTTGGGCTCCACAGGCTGGTAAATTAGTATAAACTCTATGCAAGTCCCATTTGTAATTCTCAAATTCATAAGTCAGGGTCAGGAGTGCACC
>LOEW01000114.1 GCA_001516045.1 Desulfosporosinus sp. BRH_c37 | reverse complement strand
TCACAGATTACCCAGGCAGCCATTAAGGAGTACCTTGGAGTGGATAGGCCTTAAAGATCAGCCAACACAATATTACATAATCGTGAGGGAAGGTGTGTGACTAAAAATGGAAGACAGAGTACTATTCACTATAAATCATATTTTGCAAAAGAAGAAGAGAAAGATAACCCTGGAGAGCCGTTTGCGGGAAGACTTATTTGTGGATTCGTTAGATATGTTAATGATTATTGGAGATCTGGAGGATGATTTCGAGATAACCATTACTGATGACGAGTTTGCAAATGTGGTTACCGTCAATGATATTGTAGAAATGCTGAAAGCTAGAGGTTTAACCGATTACCAATCGATTATATATTCGATGTGATCGTTCCCAGTTCGTTTATTTCATATCGAATATTCTTATGATTATCGTTCCCTCTGTTTTGTGGAGGTCAAAATTGAGCATATGACTGGCAAGGCAGCAATAGAAATTGTCAAAAAATAAAGAGTAAAACTATAAAATGAGATTTAAAACTAACCTAATTTAAATAATTGGGCTTTTCACATTTGCAAAGAAAGTAGGGTAAAAATGCCCACCTGCGAGAGCATCAATTGGAAGACATAGGGGGACGGTTCTCTTGTGTGAAGCTAGAATTTCCATTCCACATTGTCCGAAAGGCTTAGATATTGACACAGAAGAACCGTCCCCTTGTGTCTCGCTTGTGTATGTGCTAAGGATCTTGTGGTGGTTGCCGGAGTAATAATTTACGGTGCCCTATCGAATGTCATGCCAAAACCTGTCATCGACAAAATGGTGTTGATTTTTGTTTTGAATGCAACGAGTATCCATGTGACAAACAATTCGAAGGAAAGACCAGAGAAAGATGGCTGGAGCGAAACAATCGAATGAAGGAAATGGGTGTTGAGAATTATTATAATGAAACAATAAACTATGTAGACAAGGCGACTAAACAGATTGAAACGTTAAGAAAATTTTCGGAAGAAGCTCCGCAGATGATAAAAGTGGCAGCAACTAACGCTGACCTTAAAAAGAAATTAGAAGTTGAGTTGGCAGTATTAAAAGGAGAGATCGCAGCATTCAACCAAATTGAGGCTCCTGCTCTGGCAAAGGATATTCATCAAAAGATAATAGAGAAAAATAATGAGATAGAAACGGCGATTAACAAAGCAACTGTAAATGGAGAACTCGTTATAGAGAAGATTGAAAACTCACCATTATTTCAGCTCATTAATGATGTGACGCGGTTGATGGATCAAATTGAAAAATTAGGTCTCTAAAATAATTGGTATAGCATTTCGTGTATAATAATAGATTTATTTTAGTTAAAGGTGGGCTTTAGTTGGACTTTATTTATTGGATTTTAATTATTTCCTTATTTGTATTAAGTTTTGTTGGATTAATATTTCCAATCATTCCATCGGTATTGTTACTCTGGGGAGGCTTCTTAATCTATCAGTTTTTAGTTAATCCAGGGAAATTGTCTTCGTTCTTCTGGATATCTATGATTATACTAACGGTTTTGATGTTTTTTGTTGATTTTATAGCGAACAGTCACTTTGTTAAAAAAAGTGGAGGGAGTAAATGGGGAGAGCGAGTAGCGGTAATAGCAACCATTGTTGGTTCTTTTATCTTCCCTCCATTCGGACTAATCCTTGTACCATTTATTGCAGTCTTTCTTATTGAAATTTCTCAGAAAAAGACTGCTACAGAGTCTGTGAAAGTAGCCGTCGGAACAATAATTGGATTTATGAGCAGTACAATAGCTAAAGTATTTATTCAATTAGGAATGATTGGATGGTTTACAATTGAAGTGTTATTATAAAAAAACATCTTGCCTCGGACAAAACAGGAAAATATCCCATTGATTTTCGTTTGTACCAATGACCATATTTCAGATCCCAGCTTATTTTCCCATACTGGTAGAGGTTAATTAATTCAACACATGGCAACGAATTCAAAGCTGTTTAAAATAATTTAAGGATAATAACTATAGAGTGGCTTTTTTGCATTCAACAAACATTCTGCCATAAAAGCACATTTGATCTGACTCCTTTCTATTGCTTGGATTACTTTGCTATGGTGGGAGGATAGTGGATAATGTAGAAAAGTTAATGAAGAATAATTCAGGAAATACGTAAACCCACTTGGGGAGTACGAAAATGTATGTTATCCACTGGAGCGTTTTGGACGTCTCTGGTTTACAAGGGCGGACTAGCGAGGCTTTCTTCAAGTTTAAACATTAAATGGACCCTCATCCAAAAACTTGAATGAGGGTCCATTTGTACAAAGAAAGTGCTATATGTGCGACACGTTTCTAAATGAAAAGTTTAGACATTTGTAGAAATACAAAGAGAACTAACATCAACCCCGTGTAGACATTTCCTTATGAGTAGATTATCCTAATAAAGTTAACTAGTGTCTAGTTTTTGAAGGGAGCTCATCTTATGACAGCGGCTATACGTTTAAGGTAAGTGCATTTCTGATCATAAGTCCGCAAAGTGACGGGCTATTTGTTGTGCATTTGTATAAATGACAAAATGATTGAATGGAGAGAATACCTTGAATATGAATACTAATTGGAAAAGGAATGTAATACTTTTTTTGGCTAGCCAAACCATATCGCTCTTTGGATCATCGCTGGTTCAGTACGCGATTATGTGGCATATCACGTTAACAACTCAGTCGGGTGTAATGATGACAATCGCAATCATTTGCGGTTTTCTGCCTACCTTACTTCTTTCTCCGTTTGCAGGGGTCTGGGCTGACCGATATAATCGGAAAACACTGATCATTCTATCCGATTCTTTGATTGCCTTATCAACACTTGCGTTGGCAATATTATTTCTGATGGGATACGGTTCGCTCTGGTTGCTCTTTGCAATATCTGCCATACGAGCGCTCGGAGCAGCAATTCAAATCCCTGCGATAGGAGCCTTCCTTCCGCAAATTGTACCGGAGGATAAACTTACTAAGGTAAATGCAACAAATGGGACTTTACAAGCAATGGTTATGCTGGTGTCTCCCATGCTTAGCGGTGCATTGCTAACTATGGCTACCATCGAGATAATTTTCTTTATAGATGTTATTACAGCAGCCATAGCGGTTTCTGTACTATTCTTGTTTTTGCATGTACCTGTCCATGCAAAAGCGCAAGCAAAGCAAACAACAAGCTATTTCAGCGATATGAGTGAAGGCTTTTCTTACATTAAAAATCATCAGTATATCAAAAGATTCTTTGTGTTTTGCGCAGTCTTCTTTTTTTTAGCCGCACCTGTTGCCTTTTTAACACCACTACAGGTTACACGTAGTTTTGGTAATGATGTTTGGCGGTTAACGGCCATAGAAATTACCTTTTCTATCGGTATGATGTTAGGCGGAGCCATTATGGCTACTTGGGGCGGCTTTAAGAATCGGATTCACTCGATGACATTGTCTATGCTTGTTACTGGAGCGTGTACTTTTGCCCTTGGAGTTATTCCTGTTTTTTGGATTTACCTGACTTTTATGGGGTTAGTCGGGATTGCTATGCCGATCTTTAATACACCCTCCACAGTTTTAATACAGGAGAAAGTTGAGGCGGATTTTCTAGGGAGAATATTTGGTGTTTTCGGGATGATAGCAAGCTCAATGATGCCATTAGGAATGCTTTTGTTTGGACCACTGGCGGACATCATTAAAATTGAGTGGCTACTGATAGGAACTGGCATACTGCTGTTTTTCCAAGGATTTTTCTTGCTAGGCAACAAAGTGCTCATTGAGGCTGGAAAGCCGATCTCAAAATGTGAACTATAAGTATTTAATGGCATTCTTGTTAAGAAACAAGCCTCATCCACGAAAGGGATGTGCTCGGGTCGGAAAAGGCCTTCGAAGTTCAGGGGTCTTCTTTTCCTCCCAAGGGACCTGTGCGTTGCGATCCTTAAAGGGGTCGACTGGAGAGGGCAAGCGATCTGTAATGCCCCCACTTGTCAAGACATATCTTTAAGATCAGTAGCTTAGTAATAAAAATTTCAGGTTTTTATTGAGTTTAATCAAAAGACATGAACCAATTCGTCCATGTCTTTTGACCTTTCAAACACATTTTGAAACCTGGGATTTGGTTACATTAACCAAATCCCAGTCTCAATAAGGCCTTTTCTTCAACAAGTATAATCCCCAGTTCAGCACAGTCACTATCGTTAATTTCACTAATTTCACTAAAACAGGCGTTGCTAAATATACTTGCCCAACGTTAGTAGAAATCAATTTAATAATTGTTCTGTCACATTTTAAGAAATCAATAAGAATATTAGCATCTAATATTAACAATTGACTCTTCGTAATTGCCATTCATTATACCCACGAAGAAACTATTTCTCGCATGGCTTCTAGATCAAGTCTGAGGATCTCAGCTCCACGACTCATGGTAATTTCATCCCTTTCAATAGCTTTGCGGACTAATCTAGATAAACGATCTTCTACAAAGTAAGACGATGATAGGGAGTCTGGTTCAAGGGAACGCAATGCTTCTGGAGTTTGTTGGAATTTGTCCGGGGACAAAGCTTCAGGTTCGTCAGTAATACTTAGGGTCTTGCCAGTTTTTAATTTATAGGCATGCTGAAATTTTCCCCATATAGATTTTCCTAAACTTTCAGAAAGGCGATACAGGACGGTCTTGTAACTAACTTGAAATATCCTCTTTACTTTGAGAACACGATTAATAAAAGGTAAGCCATAAGCGTCGGCCCTTCCTAGCTGGGATAAGGGTTGAGTTTAGATTTTAGTGCAAGATGTTATATATTGTAAAATGGCGCCCGCAGCTTTGGCAACGATGTCAATATGCGGGCTTTTATTGTTCATATAAATAACAAGACAATGAGTGATAGCTCACATTGGATATCAATTAACTTGCTTACGCCATCGCTTAATAATTACAATATCGTTACTCCATTTACTCACTAGCGTTGTATAAAATATATGATGGTTTGTCGCTTTTTGTAATGTCTCTTAAGAAAAGCAAAAAAAAATAGTATATTTATAACCTTTTTATATAATTTTTGTAAAAAAAGAATATTTGTAGCAAGATATTAACTTTTTAAAAAGGTATTGTTCTCTTTGTGTCGAATTAAAAGACATAGTGTTGCGTTTAACTATACTGAAGGGGGTTTATTATGACCTATAATTATAAACAAGACTTACTAAAAAGGCTTGATGAGGGATCACTGCCTGATATTCAACTGGACCACCAATTCACCTTTGATTGTAAGGACGAATGTATGGGTAGGTGTTGTAATAACATTACTATCCTGTTAGACCCCTGGGATATTGAGATCATGGTCCGGCACTTGGGGGTTTCCGGGCAGCATTTTTTATCG
>LOEW01000113.1 GCA_001516045.1 Desulfosporosinus sp. BRH_c37 | reverse complement strand
GGAGACTATCGTACTGGAGACTATCGTCACCGAAGCAGAATAAGGTGTATCACTCCCACTTGTAGAAGAAGTGGGAGTCTTACGACTTGGATAAAAATTTCTATTTCTATTACACAAGTATCGTTAGAACGTCCAAAAATTCTTAAAGTTTTTGCTAACACAATTTTATAGTATAACGATTAAATTTCTTTGCGGTCTTTCAAGAGAGCTTTATAAAATATTTAAAAGTAAAATTTAACATTGAATCACCAAATTTTTGTCTTAACCTCCTTCGCTCCTATGTGACTTTACTCACAATTAGATTATCATTATGGACATTAAAGTGTCTACAGGAAATCGATATGTTCTTAATCAGGATACATTATTACAAAAATTTAAGCTATTAGTTTAAGAGTTCATGATTGTATTCTTAAATATTGGTAGCGCTAAGTGAACAAGTAAATAGTCAATCTGCACTGATGAAAATAATTGAGTGAAAAACTACCATTTAACGGTTTTGATTGGGCGAGGCTTAACAAGCCTTGTCCTTTTAGGGGTTGCTCGATAATGGTCTTCATAGAAAGCTTCGTTCTTTTGGCCTTTAGGGTGCATCTCGGTACGAGCACTAAAATGCTTGGCAGTGAATTCGTATTGTTTTATGGCAATTATTTTGGTTCGAAACCATTCGGTATGCAAATGCTCATCAACAAAATTATGTTGAAGGATTTTGGTCATCTCTTTATCACCGTATTTATCTTGATGCAGTTTCTCAATTAATTCGTTATAATCTTTCATGGCTTTTTGTTCTATCAGGATATTGATTGCCAATGTATCTTCTAAACCTGTCATGGATATAAGTTCCCCAGCTACCTTACCGATAATAGGCGAAATAATATCGCCTAAAACTGTAGGTTTGCCACCAAGTTCTTTGATCTTGTTTCCGATATTTTCCACATGATTTTGTTCGATATATGCGCAACGTTCAAAGACAATACCGCAATATCTTCCTTTAAAGGCTTTGCTTTGAGCGTTGTATAAGTCTACTTGATTCAGTTCTAAACTGTAAAACCAATTAAGTTTTGAAATAAGAGTGTCCGTCTTCATGAGCTCAACCTCCATTAAGATACCTACACTAGGGACGATCTCTAGTGTAGGATGAATTAGGATTTATCACATTCAAAATTTATTGTGCTCAAATTTAGATATTCTAATATGGTTATATCTTATATATTAGGAAAATAAAGCTAGAAACAATTCGTTGTCGATAACTTAAATTTCTAAGATCACCTGTACAAGTTTCTCTTTTGAACAGAGCAATTAAGTATTTTCAATTCTTGTCTATACATATTATAATATTATAGAAAAATATTAACCGGGAAAGAAGACGTGGGTAGAATATGAAGAAAACAATGACGGAACAAGTGAAAGCCATCATTCCTATTTTGAAGCAATACAAAATCGAAAATGCTATTATTGGTGCTTTCCAAGGTAGGGGAATTGACCCAAACAATTTTCTGATCATATATATCACTGACAATGCTAACGTTTTTTTGCAAGAAAAGAGAGATCTACTTATAAAAAAGGGGATGAATCCCCAGAGGTATGCCTACGAATTGAATAAAATTGTCACCTATGAACTGGAGGATCTCATAGATATTGATTTCGAACTTATATCAATACCAACCGAATACATTAATCAATTATATATGCTTCAAGACTTAATGCCCCTTATAATACTGTTGAAATACGGAAATCCAATGGACGATATTACATTGACTACCCAAATCGATAAGTTTAAAAAGGGGGTTGAGCAAACTCCAGATACTCTTTTAAAATCATTTGTTCCAAGTATTTACGCATCACTGGCATTTTCGATCCCTAGAATTGAATATATCTCTGCATTGAAAAATTTCATCAATCCTAATGAACACATGAAAAGTAAACATGTCTTCGCTATGAGAGATAAAGTACTGCAAGATTATTTTAGGGTATACATAGATATATTATCCTTATCTAAGCTCACCGATCTAGGCATGAATATGGATTTATTTGAAGATCGCTGCGATATGATAAATGCTTATAAGGGCATAGCAGGAACTAACTGTACTAGAAAGCTGATAAGTGTTAGTCCTTATGAAACCTTGCTGAGAGAGGACGTTTTTGAATATGTTTGGGAAGATCATCAGGAAATGAAAGATTTCGCGTTGAAAAACGTACATTTAGTGAGGAAGATGGAAAAACAAAAAGATGGATATTCAAAATTGACAAAGGGAGATGCTATCGCTTTTATGGAAAAGTGCCAGAGTAATAGAAGTAGTTTTGTTAAACAGGATTTAAAATTATATGAAGATCGCTTAGGGGAGAGGAAACAGTTTCAAAGAGAACAGATGAAATACATTATCAATATCTAAGTATTGTATGGAAGGGTTCTTTGAATATGAGTAAGGCTAATGAAGTTATTTGCCCTATTGATACACCAAGAAGAAAATGATAGTATATATAAATAATAATGGTCTGAATTCCGTTGATGGGCCTTGGTCATTTCACCAACCGCAGAGAATTTCCTGAGTGAGGAAAGAGCAAATTATTATAGATTGCAGGGAAGAGTTTTGAATTAAAGTGGCGAAAGCGATTGAAAAAAATTTTTCTCTAAAGTTTAAAACATGATTTTGCTATATAAAACAATGAGAAGTCGGAGAGAAAATATGAACATATTTCTGCAGATATTTATCACATTTTTCAAAATCGGTTGTTTAGCCTTTGGCGGAGGCTATGCAGTCATAGCCATATTGCAAAAAGAAGTTGTTGAATTGAAACAATGGGTGGACAATGATGAGTTGACCGATATCATGGCTATCTCTCAAACCCTACCAGGAATTATTTTTGTCAATTCAGCGACGATGATTGGTTATAGAAAAAAGGGGATTAAAGGCGCTATGATTGCAACATTTGCTTCAATCCTACCAACTTTTTTCTTGATACTTCTCCTGACCTTTGTAATATGGGGATTTACGGATAATATCATTGTCCACAAAGCTTTTACAGGAATCCTTTTGGGAGTGACTGCTTTAATTCTTAATTCAGTCAAGAAAACATGGAAAACATCTGTCAAACATTTCTCTGACATAATCTTGGCCCTTTTGTCTACTGTCCTGCTACTCTTTACTAACTTTAATGTCGTTTTGATTCTTCTGCTCATAGCTTTGCTTGGCTTTGGCAAGAATCTGTACATTATGAGTGTGGAGGTAAAGGGACATGAAGTTCGTTGAGTTATTTCTCGTTTTTCTGAAAATTGGAACTGTCAGTTTTGGTGGCGGCTATGCTATGATTCCGTTCTTCGAAACTGAGATGGTATCCCATAATTGGGTATCGTTGGCTGACTATGTCAAGGTTATTGCTATCGCTCAGGTTGTACCCGGGCCCTTTGCTGTCGATTCATCGTCATATATTGGCTTCAAAGTTGCAGGTATTCTGGGTGCAGTGATTGCAACTATAGCCCTCTGTCTTCCCTCCTTTACTGCTTCTGTGATTATCACTAAATTCTATGCTCAATTTAAAACGAACAGATATGTAAATGCTCTTTTGATGGGAGTTAGACCAGCTGTGCTTGGTCTGCTTATTAGCGCTGCATACATTATTGGCATTAAGCCTTTATATCAGATAAGCAATACTCTCATATCCTTTACATTGCTAAAAGCTATTATAATTATAGGTATCGGATATTATGTACTAAACCAGAAAAGGGTAATAATGGGTACATTCACCTTTATCGCCGCTACTGCAGTGGTCGGTATAATATTCTTTTGATCCAAATCGTAAGACTCCCACTTCTACAAGTGGGAGTGGTACACCTTATTCTGCTTCGGTGGGGGTAGAGTCCCCCTCACCGAAGACTCGATGTTCAACTTTAGTTGAACGAGTTCACTGACTTTACGGGAACATGAGCTCAGTATATATTGAACGATAGTATTTAACTAATAAAATATGAGCCTCTGTTGATAGATAGGCAGATGCAATACTAAAGAGAAGGACAGCTCGCAGCTGTCCTTCTCAAACTATTAAAAGTTTGTTGTTGTGGCTGTCAATTACTGAACATCTAGTTTAATTATTTTACTAATGGAGTAACTACTCGCCAGCTGTGAACACAATCTTAATGGTTTTAACTAATCCGTTAGTAGTAACACCGCTAAGTGTGACATAAGTTCCTGGAACTGCTTCGGTACCGGAAATTAATCCATATTGATCGACATTAAACTCTGCATCCGTGGCTGTGCTCTTTTCACCAACTTTTAGGATTTGAGCTAGTTGCATTGCTTTTGTGCCATAGGAATCTACAGCATAGAAGTAGACTGGTGCGCGGTCTTTCTTAGTTCCGTCTTGGGTGAATCTAGCCAGACTCTTTCCTGCTACGAACATGGATGCTGGAGCAGTTACAACATCTCCAGATGCATTGATCGAAACACCTGTTTCAAAGCTAGCTTAAGAAACCTTGAGATAAAATAAACAAATCTCCGTGTCCGGAGATCTGTTTATCGCAATATTCAATGAAAATCAAATCCGAACAGTCCAATTTCTAATTTACAAATGATAGTTAGAAAAGTTTGGTTCAGATTAGTAATAGAAAATTACAATACGGGAAGCTGCAGGAGCGGATGACTGTTGACCCATGATTTTTCCAGATCGTTTTTTAAACGGTTTGGATTTTGTTTTATTTTGGATTATTTCCACGATCAAAGGAGGAAATAAAGGGAAAGACGTAGAATGCTCTAATTGATAATTATAATTTAGCTGTCAGACAAGTGTCTACTCATCGGGAGTTTCCGAAATAACTCATTAGATTGAGATATGAACTTTGTTGGTACCTAGTTCATGAGAGGATAAGTTTTATGCGTTGCGTTAATGTTTCCAACCTAAAGCCTGGTGATGTGCTAGGTCGATCCATTTATGATAACAGAGGACGAGCGTTGCTAGTGGAGAAAACGGTGCTAACGCAAAATTTTATCAAGAGGTTGATTGAACATTTGGTAGTTTCCGTATATATTGATGATCCGCATTGTCCTTTGGGGGGAGAGGATGTTATTAGCCAACATACACGTCATGTGGCCGTTAATACCCTTCGCGAAATTGCTACAGGGATTTCACAAACCTCGCTCACCCGCAAACAGGATTACAACCGTCAAGTTAGTCTTTTGGTGGAGGACATTATTGAGGAACTGATTAGCCGTAAAGATTCGCTGATTAATGTAATTGATTTAAAAGATTATGATAATTATACATACTCACACAGCGTGAATGTGACGGTGCTCTCCGTGGTTACCGGAATTTCTATGGGCTTAGAACATTCCCGCCTGAAAAGCTTGGGCATGGGTGCATTACTTCATGATGTGGGTAAGATTTTTGTGCCGTTGGAGGTATTAAACAAACCGGGCAAACTTACTACTGAGGAGTTTGCCCAGATAAAAATGCACCCAGAGCAAGGGTTTACCAAGGTTAAAGAAGACGATATTCTGGATGCACCCGGGCGGGCGGTTATTCTACAGCATCACGAAAAATTGGATGGTTCCGGATATCCTAGCAACCGGAGGGGAAAGGACATTCATGAGTTGGCAAAAATTGTAGCGATAGCGGATGTTTATGATGCTTTAACCAGTGATCGTCCGTACCGAGTCAGATGGGCACCGGCGCAAGGCTTAGAGTATATTTACTCCATAGCCGGTAGTCATCTGGAAGTAGATTTAGTGTCCAAGTTCGTTCGCAACATTGCACCTTTTCCACTTGGTTCTTTAGTACAATGTTCAAATGGTATGATTGGTTATGTTGTGGAAAATGAGATTAATCCGCATCGTCCTATTTTACAGGTCGGGGACAAAAAGGTTGATCTAAATACAGAACTTAATATTACCATAACGAATATTGTATCCTAATTTACCGTATTTAAGATAAGCAAACTACTGTTAGTGTTATAACTATGCTATTTGTCCGAAAGATTGATTTTCGTATGAAGGAGCGATTTGAATGAAAAAAATATTAGTTGTTATAGATTATCAAAAAGACTTTGTGGATGGCAGCTTAGGCTTTGACAAAGCGGCAACACTGGAAAAAGCAATCGGCCAAAAAATTGTACAGTATAAGCAAGACGGAGATGAAGTTGTATTTACTTTAGACACTCATAACGACAATTACCTGCAGACACAGGAAGGAAAAAATCTACCTGTTCCGCATTGCATCAGGAATACTGAGGGGTGGAATGTGTACGGTAAAATTGCCGATCTCTGTGATGAGACGACCAAACGTTTTGAAAAGGCAACTTTTGGGTCACTAGAGCTAGCTTCTTACCTTGCTAATATGGAATATGATCGCGTTGAAATGATCGGAGTTGTATCAAATATCTGCGTGATATCCAATGCCATTTTAGCGAAAGCAGCATTACCTGAAGCTGAAATTATTGTGGACGCCTCCTGCACTGCCAGCTTTGACGAAAGCCTGAACCAAAAGGCTTTAGATGTCATGCAAGCAATGCAAATAGAAATAATCAACAGATGATGAAAACTTGGCTAGCGCTTAATATAAATACAATAATCCAACGCAGATCTAATAGGTCTTACGTAATCCCAATGAAAACGAGAAACGCCTTTGTAGGCGTTTCTTGTTTATTCACGTAGTTTGAAACGCCCCTCACCGAATACTAGGTGGGGGACGTTTGAGCTTACATTTAAACGAAGCATATCCAGATGGAAGCAACAAATATCTGTTTTATGAATGGGTAGGATCTTTAAAGTTCAAAAATGCAATAACCATCTCATTAATAAACTGAATCGTGGATTTTTCCAAACCAGATACTGTACCAACAAGTTTTTTAATTTCTAAATCTTTAGGATCATTTTCTTGGAATAAGAGTAGGGCTGGATTAACTCCTAAAGCATTGGAAATTCTCTCCAACAATTCTAATGATGGGACTTTCGAACCACGTTCTATGTAGCTGATATAAACTGAACTTACTTCAACTTTCTCTGCAAGCATTTCTTGAGTTAAACGCTTCGATTTCCTAAAAAATTTTATATTCATACTGATTATTCTTCCGATTGACATATTTATCCCTCCTTACAGTAATTGTAAGGGTATATATACATATTTCTCATAAACTGTCGGTAATATAAATTGGTTGAAAATAATAACCTATAGTGTTACAATGAATAAAAATCTGCCGATTTAAAGGAATACTGGTTACACATTCCATATTGAAACTTCTTCTAAACCGTGAGCCACTTTGTTTTTAGTTGGAAAGACTTTTCAACACAATGGATTTAGCTGGTGACAGTACAATGATTTAGAGGAATATGCAAGTTTTTATTAAGGAATTGAACTTTACCTAACTTTAATCGTTTCCGGGCCTATTACAATTATACCTATGAATCTTAGTTTTAAATAACATCTGAGGAAACCACAGCAATTTTGAATTAGTATCTGCAAGTTCACAATAGGCCAGTGCTATGACACAAACCTGCGTTATCTTATTACAAGGTTTAGGTGGAGGAGTAAAGGGAGAGAGTTTATGAAACATTCGATAGATGTTATCGGAAATCAAGCGAGGGTTTTTTTAATGGACAAAATTTATGTTTACGATGCTTCGTCGATAAGGGATGACCTATTAAAAGTCATAGACCAAGGAGTTACTGATGTCAGGATGGATCTCTCAGGACTCGCCTATATCGATAGTTCGGGATTGGGAATGTTATTGGCCATTAATAAACGTATTAAAAAGAAAAATGGAGTTTTTGTGCTAGCGGGTGTTCAAGGACTTCCATTCGAGCTAATCAAACGCACACGACTCGACAAGGTTTTTACCATTCTATAATCAATTCTCTATAATCAATTCGAATTGCAGTGAACCTTAAACGAATTCCAGTGCCGTCAATTATAGTTAATTGATTAATATAACTTAGGCCGCCTGACATCATTCAGGCGGCCTAAGTTATATCACGACATTGACGGATGGGCTTGAATACTGTTCCCACTTTGTCTAATTATCGATGGAAACCTAAACTTCTGATTTCCATTATGACCATATCCCTGGGTTGGTCCAGTGTTTGTATTTCCATTTCTTGCAAAGCAATTTCACAAATCATGGGATTTGGTATATAATGTATTTAAATTACCATATTTGATTAAAAAACGACTAAAGGGGGAATAGCCAATGGCTGAGCTTTACATTTGATCAACTTAGTTTTGCACGTCAGTTATTCAAATTGTCAGAATTAATTTGCTAATTACGATTATCACAAATTAGTATAAATTATTTCAGGTATAGATTTAGAATACAGGTTTGGAGTGAAAAAGAAATGAAACCAATAAAATTACTAATTAACCTCTTTTCCATCGTTTTCATTTTTACATTAACTACATTCCAGATGCCCAATACTGTTCTAGCCGCTGAGGAGGAAATCGTATCCGATCATTCGTTTGTTGTAATACCTGAATCAACTCTTAACCTCGAACAGGAGACGTTTGTGCAGGAGAGTAGAAAAGAACAGGGGATATACCAAAAAGGGAATTTTTTTGTAATAGCTTTGGGTCAGGCCCCCAATCCTGGCTATGCAATCGAATTTGTCAAACAGGAAACTAGATTTGAACAAGTGATTGTCTTTCTAAAAATTATCAAACCAGAACCAGATACCCCATACCCGACGGTGATAAGTTATCCTTATATAGCAGGTACGATTGATCTTCCTCCATATACGACGATTTCTTTTCTGGACAGTGGAACCAGCAAAGCAATATTCGAACCTGAAAAAACGAAATGGTCCAACCCGAATGAGGATGGTGTAACTTACCAAATTAATAACCAATCGCTAACACTATCCTGGGGTGAAAAGTCTTCCAGTGGGTATGAGATTAGTATTGATAGTTTGGAATGGGAAGCAAGTGAAATTATTGTTACCTATTCCCTGGTCAAACCCGCAACCGGAAAGATTGTGTTACCTGCCTTAACTTATCCTGTTGCCACAGCTACAATTCCTAAAAATGAGCAACCTGTATCAAAAGTAACTTTGCTCAGGAATCACACTACGGAACTCTTGGAAGAACGCCAAAATACTTCGCTTAATAAACAATGGACGATCAGATTTTCTATGCCCATAGATATGGAAAGTGTTACAGAGAAAACAGTTTATGTAACGGAGAAATCTAGCGAGGTAGAAACAATGGTTGATACCCAGCTAGTTTATGGTCAGGATGAACAAACGGTTGTCGTTCAACCGCTAAAAAGTTACCGTAGTGGACATACCTATGTTCTACATGTAACTCAAAATATATTATCGAAGAGTATTGGTAACCAAATGGTGAGGTTTTTACAGGCCGAAGTACAGATGCCCTTTAAAACGATAACTCCAATTTCTGGAGAAAACTTGATATCCGAATAAATATTGAAACTTGATGTATGACAAATTTATAATGGAGCATAAACTTCTGTTGACAAAATAAATGAATTACTCTATCGTAAGCTCAAATGAATATATTATTTATAGGTGCACTCGATGCCCCTATTTTGATTCTTGATCAGCCGACCTCCGAACTTGATCCCCAGGGCCGCTATGAGCTTTATAAGCGGCTGGGTCAGTTGAATAAAACTCAGAATCTAACTGTTGTTTTAGTTATGGACCGAATTGAAGAAGTCCTTAACTATGCCAATAGAGTCTTCTATATTAGGGACGGTGAAATCGTCAAAGAGTATTCGCCTGAGGAATATTACAAGGATCAAATCGAGCGTCGAAAAGTAAGGTGCAAATATGACACAAAAGCATTAGTAGGCTCGGTCATCATAGGGATATTATTCGTGATCATGGAACAGGTAACTGGACGTATCGATGGTATTTTGGACCCAACTCTCTTACTTCTTAATGGCACATGCTGGGCATTCTTTACAGGTCTAATTGTCTTAATGTACAAACAACCGGCGGGTATCATTGCCGGATTAGTGGAAGCCATTGCAGCCATGGCAACAGGCTATTCACCGCTGGCATTTTTCTTCTTATTCGCCAATGTCATCGGCTCCATCGCCTACTCATTAATTGCCAGAAATTTTTCTATGGAGAAATTAAGCCACCATGTATTAGCAATGATTGGTTGTAATGTTACCGGCAACTTTTGCGTTATGATAGGATTAATTTATGCCTTTCATCTTGACTGGAAGATCGCACTATTATCTTCATGCATAACCGTCATCGTAGCTACTGTTGTTGCAAGCATCCTGACAAAGAGTATCTACGGTGCTTTACAAAAGTCATCATTGATCTAAATAACCTGACGTCGCAAACCCTCGGGACGATATATGAAATGTCCGATTTGGAACCGTTGTTTTTTTGCAATATAACTGGATTCATCCGGGTGTTGATCGGTACATGGCGGCTTGTGAGGAAGTAAAGGAAAGTTTAATATCGTGGGGGATCATGGCTCAACGTATTCTTGTGACGGGGATCCCGGTCAGCCCAAAAATCGAAGTAGAAATGGATCGTGGACACATTATTTCGTTAGTGTACAAGATACATAAAGCAGCCTCATTCCTAAACTGGAAGGGGCTGCATGTGTTGTGTATGGAACACAGAAAGAATGATAATCTTACAGTCGAGCTTCGTCTCTTTTTTCCGCTATGAAACCATCGATGCTTTCTTTACGCCGATCATTTTTAGCTTCAATATCATGCTTCTCATCTGCTGTAATTTCATCAGCATGCTCATCCAAGTAATCTTCTGCTTCACGCAAATTAGCAAAAGTGTGGTCGATATGATCTTGCAGGTGCCTCTCATTATCCGCCCGATTATCTGGTTTGGCCAATGTAATCCCTCCTATACAATCATGACTACATTTCTTATGATAACCTAAAACTCAAGATGCTATGCGAATAAATGTTAATCCTGATGACCATACGCCGTGGAGTTGCTGTACTTATTTCTGGTTTTCGAAAATCTATAGGAAACAAAAATGAGACATGTTAATGAAGCAATTTATACCCAATACTTCTAAACATGTCCATTTTCTTCTAGTCTTATTTATATTTTGCCTTCTAAATCTTCCATCATTTTAACAATCGAATATAAAGTGTTAAATTTGATATGATCTTCTCTAGTGGATCCATTAATTCCATTAACCTTTTCGCACTCAAATTTCAATTTTTTTAGTAACTCATTCCACATTTTCTCATAATTCATGTTAACTCACTCCTTTTTATCCGTTAGAACAACTTGACAGTTTTATGAAAGAATTATCATAAGGAAACAGTTTCTGAAAGAAGCATTGAATATTAATACGATCGAACCACTATTCGGATCTGTGTAAAAACCGCTTTGTTGTTTACTTTCGACAATATATCTAGAATTTCCTCCATCTATCATTAAAATTATAAAAAGATCCAATAAGACCACCAGCCTCATCAAGCGTATGGTCAGTTTATTAATCAACTATGAGGCCACTGTCGCGCAAATTGCCGCCATTACCTTCACGCTTTCAAACTGAGCTGGAAAAAGTCTATCACGAGTCGACAGATTTAGCCGCAGCCTGTCGGTTGGGGCGAGGGTGAGACCGAGAAACTATAATATCTTGTGAACGGAAGAAAGCCGCCTGGTTTATGTGGCGGCTACTCGCAGTATAAATATGTTGGTAATTAACAGAAGCCTTAAGGATAGAGATCTGAAAAAAAATCATAGGGTCCTATTATTGGGAGGACTTCCCATAGCTCTGATTAGTGAAGTGGAGTATATTTCTCAACATCCTCTAATTTTGGTTCCTGGTAAAATTTATTTTTAATAGAGTCTGTGCTTTCTGGTTGCGTTGCATTGTGTTCAACAGCTGAAAATACTGATGGGTGGGCTAACCACCTTATTGAATAAGCAGTTACAACGCCATATACAAAGTTATTCCAGATTGCAGAGTAACCTGTTTTTGTAAGGTGGGGCTTCGCTGTGTAGATTCCAAGTCTCTGGCCCGCAGTATACAGGGCTTCCCAAGTGAACATGCCTAGCATGGAACCCTTAAGTAGGGCTAAGTCCGTTCCAAACCTTTTGAAGATTTGTACCATTAGTAATCCAGAAGCACTCCCATTTGCAAGATGAAACATCTCACCGAGAACAAAATTTTTGGGTTGTTTAGTTCTGAATGGTCGCATAAATATCGAACCTGCGATATTAGCATAACGAATTTCAGTTTTTCCTGCTTTATAGATTAGAGAATTTGAGAGTGCCATTGCAACAGCGCCAAGAAAACCGCCAACTACTCCTAATGCGACCGTATCTTTTAACATTTTTCCCCGTTTCAAGATTATCCACAGTTTGTTAAACCCCTTATATGAGTTAATTAGCATTGATAACCCCCCCTTAATATGATGTGTCAATTAATCTTAAGGTTTCCATAATTTCGATCCACAAACTGGTTCTTTATGGATATTTATTTAGGAATCTAAAATACCGAATTTGGGAAGTATAATTCTATATTAACCCAAGCGCCTGGTAACGCCCAGCGGCTTTGAGGGATGTTGTAGGATTGGGTTGTCTCAGGTGAGGTGGGGATATGAAAATAGGCTCAGCGGTATAAAAATACGGCTGAGCCTATTTATGAAGAGGCGACTAAAGTTATCGTGTCAATTATTTCTTGTCTAGCCAGATCGAAAGCATCAAAGTAGCCTTTACGAAACAAGATATTCCAAGAGACCTTTTCCTTTATCTGTGAGTATTTTCCCCTTGCCATTGCATTCCTGACAAACATAGAAGATTGGTTCATCTAATTCCTCCAGTGTCGTTTTGTCAACAATGTTTAGTATCTCTTTAGATTTCAAAGTTTGAAAGGACTCCTTAAGATCGCTGCGAGTAGCCCAGAGCGGAAACCAGGCTGGGTTCGCGGTTCTGCCAAGGCCACTACACTTTGGGCATTGTATATCAAGAACATCAAGGTCACTCATAGTCAATCCCCCTCCATATATATTTTAACTATTGTATATGCTTATTATCATAATATCAATTAAGTATGAAAAAGGATAGTGATAGTACGTACTTTCTCAATATAAATTCTTAATGGACATTTTGCTTTTCACGTTCGACCAATGCTATTCGTAATGTCAGTTAGCATGATTATGCGATTAATCTATTAACGGTATCGATCAATTCTTGTAAATCAAAAGGTTTGGAAACTAACGCTTGGTATGTATCTTTAGGTGGCAAAACTTCCGTTGAGAAGATTGAAGCAGAGATAATTGTCACCGGAATAAAATCTATTTTAGGATTTGACCTCATTTTTTCAACAAATTCTTTTCCGTTCATTCCAGGCATTTTGAGGTCTACAAGTATTATATCTGGTTTTACTCCTTTTTCTAATTCAACATACGCCTCCGAGCAGTTATCAAAGGCGACAACGCTATGTCCTTTATCTGTCAATGCAAGGTTTATTACCATTGATATTAAAGGTTTGTCATCGATAGTAAAAACAATACCCATTGGCTTCAACTCTTTTCTAAATATTAACGGAATATTATATTAATAATATACAATGATTCAACAGCAAAATTTGTTGCGGTATGTCGATGCGACTTTGGTTTTTTTCATATAATTTGGTAATTACGGAAGGACTTGAATAACATATGTCGAAATTAATTTATAGAAATAGGAAAGGTCAAGCCAAGACGCGTAGGGTGACGTGAACTCATATAGAAAATTATTGTTGAAGTGCATGGAGTTTCGAAAGAAAGGGGAGTAAGGTATTATGAAACTTAATACCAAGCTCTACATTTGTTTTAGCAGTTTTTTGTTACTAATAATAATTATTGCTGTATTTGCCCTTAATATGCTTAACCAATTTAAAAATGACATGAATGTAGTGGTGGTGGATCGGTATGAAGAAGTTCGTTTAGGTATTAATTTTCGTTATGAAATCAACAATATTAGTAGAGTTGAAAGGGATCTTATCTTATTTGATAAAGATAAAGACAGTATTAATAAAAGTATTCTGGAAATTGAACAATCCAGAGAGAACTCTTTAATAGCCCTCGATTGCCTGGACAAAATTGCTAATAGGCAAGAGGTTAGAGTTCTATTGCCTAAACTGAAATTAACAAATAACTCATTTATTGAGTTTCAAAAAGAGTTTGAAACTCTGGTTTTAGCTGGTCGAAAAAATGAGGCAACCCAGCTTATATTAACTAATGGCATAAAGCTCAGAGATCAAATGTATCAAATGATTAATGAGCTTGTAGGATCTCAAGAGCGGCTGATGAGGGATACGCTGGAACAGACCAATAGCTTATACCGGCAAGCCATAAAGATAAGCATAACCTTAATAATACTATTCCTGCTCCTTGGTATAGGAGTTATATACATAACAATTCGCAACATTACCGATAATATTAAAAAAGTGAGAGGTGTAATAAACAGCATTTCTTCCTTTGAATCAACAGACAATTTACCTCGTATAAATATTACTTCTAGAGATGAAATAGGCGACATTGCAAAAGCGTTTAATGAAATGATTACGGTCCTAGAACAGCATATTTATCATGAGAGTGAATCGACCCAGGCCCTAAAAGATCTGCACTGGCTGCAATCGAAAGTTTCTGAGACACACGCCTCATATCATGGGGTCCAGGACGTTAATAGTTTTTCTAGTTTAACGATCAACTGGATATGTCAGATAGTAGGAGCTAGCTATGGTAACTTTTACGTCCGTTCCAATAAAAAAGAAACTGTAAAGTTAATCAATATGGCTTCTTATGCTGGAAAAGGGCAAGCGTTTGGTATAGCAGAACTTAGCCCCGGGGAGGGCTTAGTAGGACAATGTTTCTTAGAGAATAGGATTATTAACTTAACCGATGCTCCGAACCAATACATTGAGATTACCACAGGATTTGGTAAAATCACTCCTAAGCACATTAAAATACTCCCAGTTGAATTTGAGAAAAAAGTAGTTGCAGTAATTGAATTGGCTTCCCGTTCAGAATTCAACCCACTGGAGAGGGAATTTTTGGAACAAGTTCGTTGGAACATCGGTATTATACTGAATCGTATTGAAAAGCACGCCCAAGTCCAAAAACTTTTAGCGGAATCCCAAGCACTTACGGAGGAATTGCAAACCCAATCCGAAGAGCTTCAAACTCAACAAGAAGAATTAAAAACCTTCCATGAAAATCTGGAGGAACAATACAAGGAATCAGAACTAAAAAATATACAATTGTTGCAGGCTAAAGTTAACCTGGAAGAACAAGCGCACCAACTAGAATCTAATTCCCGGTATAAATCAGAATTCCTATCCAATATGTCTCACGAATTGCGGACCCCCCTTAATAGCCTGTTAATTTTAGCAAGGATGTTATGGGAAGATAATGCTGGAAACCTAAGTGTAAAACAAGTTGAGTATGCTAAAACAATCTGGTCCTCTGGTAATGATTTATTGAAACTAATCAACGATATTTTGGATCTATCGAAGATTGAGGCGGGAATAGTTTATTTTAATCCTGAACAAATCTCATTGTTTGAACTTAAAGAGGAACTGGAAAAACAGTTTTACCCAATTGCCCGTGAGAAGGAACTTGATCTTCTTATTCAAGTGGATAGTGATCTACCCGACAACTTAATTACAGAAAGACAATACTTAAAGCAAATTTTAACAAACCTTTTAAGTAATGCTCTTAAGTTTACTAACCAGGGATACGTAAAAATGAACATCCAAAGAGCCTCTAAAGTTCTATCACAGGATCGGTTATCAGAAATGGAAAATGAAAATACCCTGTTTGCATTTTGTGTTTCTGATACTGGAATTGGTATTGCAAAGGATAAAAAGGAGTTAATTTTCGAAGCGTTTCAGCAAGTAGATGGTACGAGCAGCCGTAAGTACGGTGGTACGGGACTGGGTTTGTCTATTTGCCGGGAGCTAGCAACTCTATTAGGCGGTTTTATAGAGGTTAAGAGCATTGAGGGGACGGGAAGCACCTTTACTCTTATTTTACCAAGTAACATTGTTAAAAAAACCTTCGTAGCATCTGACACCAAAGGGTTGTTTGGTGAAGCTGCAGTGGGGCTTGATTTTAGTACAAATCTAAATTCCGTTAATACACCCAACAAAAAAATCGATGTAGAAAAAGTTACCCAAAATATATTGGCAGCCGGTGATCTGACTGGGCGTATAGTACTCGTCGTGGATGATGATATGCGTAATATTTTTGCAGTCTCAGTTGCCCTAGAGTCTCTTAAGATAAAGGTATTGTTTGCCGAAAATGGACGGGAAGCATTGGAACAATTGCAAGAGAATATTGATTTAGATCTTATTCTTATGGATATTATGATGCCGGAGATGGATGGCTACGAGACAATAAAATTAATTAGGCAGATACAAGAGTATAAAGACATTCCCATAATAGCTATAACCGCGAAGGCGATGAAAGGTGATCGGGAGAAATGTCTGGAAGCGGGTGCATCTGACTATATAAGTAAACCACTAGATATAGTTACGTTAATTTCATTGATTCGAGTATGGTTGTATAGGTAGGTGAATTGAAATAATTCAGTCAACTAGTGATGGTGAAGACGAAAGTGATCTAGAGAAACTCGAAATACAATTTTTGCTGGAGGGAATATATAGAATTAGTGGTTATGATTTTAGAAATTATATTTTTTCCTCAATCCGCCGACGAATATGGTATCGTGTTCAGGCGGAGAGGCTGACAACAATTTCTGGGCTACAGGAAAAAATATTTCATGATCCAGCTTGTATGAACCGATTGTTAACGGATTTTTCTATTCAAGTAACAGAAATGTTCAGAGATCCCAAGTTCTTCATTTCTTTTCGAAAAAATGTTGTACCTTGGTTAAGGGAACTTCCCTTTATCAGAATCTGGCACGCAGGTTGTTCTTCCGGCGAAGAAGTTTATTCAATGGCAATTCTTCTACTAGAAGAAGGATTATATGATAAAACTCGTCTCTATGCTACCGATCTAAATGAAAATGCTTTAGAAAAGGCCAAAGAAGGCATTGTCCCCCTTGAAAAAATGAAAACATATACAAACAATTACCTACGTGCAGGAGGTACACAATCTTTTTCCAAATACTATAAGGTAATTGGAGACACAGTCCTATTCGATAAACCTCTCCAAAAAAACATGGTTTTCAACCAACATAATCTAGTAACAGAGAGCTCTTTTAATGAATTCAATGTAATATTTTGTAGGAATGTATTAATTTACTTCAATAGGGACTTGCAAAATAAAGTTCATCGCCTTTTTTTTGATAGTCTCGAATCATCCGGTTTTTTAGTTATCGGAGAAAAAGAGAGTATTGATTTTACTGTTTATAAAGATAAGTACGAAGAACTAGATTCAGAAGAGAAAATTTACAGAAAATTGAATAGGGGAGCAAGTAATGAAAGATAAGATTAAAATCTTAATGGTTGACGACCGAATTGAGAATCTATTAGCATTAGAGGCTATTTTAGAATCTATATCTACCTCATATGAATTAATTAGGTCAGATTCGGGTCGCGAAGCTTTAAAGCAAGTGCTCAAACATGACTTTGCAGTGATTTTGTTAGATGTACAGATGCCAGGACTCGACGGTTACGAAACTGCAAAATTAATCAGAACCAGAGAAAATTCCAAGCACACACCTATAATTTTTATAACCGCCAATTATCAAGCACAAGAACAGATAAATAAAGGATACGAGCTTGGAGCAATAGACTATATTCTAAAACCTATCAATCCAGCGAATCTTAGATATAAAATTACACGTTTTGTCGATTTATATAAACATCACGCAAAAATGATTGAGAAAGAAATGCTCAGATCTGATCAACTTAAAATTGTAGGTGAAATGGCAGCTGGGGTTAGCCATGAGATTAGAAATCCTATAACTGGTGTTAAAGCCTATTTGCAGTTCTTTGAAGGAAAAACTGAATTCATTTTCGTTTTAATTTTCCACCACAAAAACTGGTTTCGCCTTCTTGAGACCGAGAGGAGTGAGTCATTCCTTGGCAAAGATGCCGTTTATCGTTTTTTAAACCATTCAAGCTATGCTTGGCGTCGTTTCCTTACCGCCTTAAGTGCGGAAACGGTTAGTAAAGTCTGTTCATTAACTTCCAGTCATCGCGTTACTGTTTTTATTGTTGATGATTCCATGTATGAGCGAAATCGGAGTAAAGCCGTTGAACTCCTCGCGAGGTGTTGGGATCATGCTAAGGGTTGCTACTATCATGGATTTCGTATGCTCACGTTAGGGTGGTCGGATGGACATACGTTCATCCCCGTGGATTTCTCCTTGCTTAGTTCAACGAAGTCTCAGATTAACGGGATTTCAGAGAAGATTGATAAACGTACATCGGGTTATAAACGGCGTACAGAGGCGTTACGACGTTCTACGGAGTTAGTTCCAGTGATGCTTGATCAAGCTCTAGCAGCCGGAATGACGGCTTCCTATGTTTTAATGGATAGCTGGTTTACTTTTGCTCCACTGATTCGAGCAATTACTCAGCGTGGGTTGGATGTCATCGGGATGGTTAAAGCCACAAATCAACGTTATTTGGTTAACGGTAGAAAGTTATCTCTTAAAGAACTTTATAGTGTTGCAACACCAGCACAAGGGAAAAAGCGAAGAATTCTTCGTTCCATCCGCACTCAGATGGTACCCGGAATACCTATGCAGATAGTGTTTGTTCGTCATCGGACCAATAAAAATGAATGGTTAGCGATCCTGAGTACCGATTGCACCTTAACTGAAGAAGAAATCATTCGGATTTATAGCATACGTTGGGATATAGAAACCTTTTTCAAATGCACGAAATCGATACTTAAGCTACAAAAGGAGTTCCAAGGGCGTTCCTACGACATGCTAATTAGCCATACAACCATCGTTTATGCACGATATATTCTTCTTGCTTGGCAGCATCGTCAAAACACCGATGAGCGTACGCTGGGAGGACTATTCACGCTATTGTGTGATGAGGTTGGCGAACTGGATTGGGCAGTCGCATTACAACAACTATTGGATATTGTTAATGATGTTTCCGAGAAGGCTGGAAAGAAACTATCCAAGTTAATCAAAAGTCAACTCCAACAATGGATAATGGCTCTGCCCGCTTATATCAGGGTTTACCTTACTGATTGGAGCTGCGAAAGTTGAGTTAAAATATAAAAAAGATATTAAAATAATGATCGAAGAACTAGAACGTGCAAATTCAATCATCACTGAATTTCTTTCGATAGGGCGTAATGATAATACATCACAGTTCGAAACGCAAAATCTTAATGCCATAGTTAATGCCCTTATACCCTTAATAAAAGCTGATGCAATGGGCCAGGGTAAGATTGTAAAAACAGAAATTAATGATCTCCCTGATTTAAGTTTAAAAAGTAAAGAGATACGTCAAGTTATCTTAAACTTATGTAGAAATGGTTTAGAGGCAATGGCATCAGACGGCTGTCTGTTGATCAAAACATATGTCGAAAACGAACAGGTTGTACTTTCTATACGGGACCAAGGAAAAGGCATTAAACCAGAGATCTTGAAAAAGTTAGGTACACCTTTCCTTACCGATAAGGAAAATGGTAATGGATTAGGGCTGAGTATTTGCTATAGTATTGCTGAGCGACATAAAGCTATAATAGAGGTCGATACGGGTCCTAAGGGTACTGAGTTTTACGTTAAGTTTAACTTTTAGTACTAAAATCATTGCTAGTCTTGTGTAAAAAAATTATACTAAAGAATGTAATTGATTAGGAAAAAGTGAAGGAGAATATGATATGAGTATAAAATTTAATAAACGAATACCTACTGCTGATGAAATAATAGAGCAGATACCTTTACCAAATCACATTAAAGATATAAAAGAAACTAGGGATAATGAAATAAGAAATATTCTCGAGAATAAGGATAAAAGATTTATCCTTATAATAGGCCCATGTTCTGCTGATAACGAAGATTCTGTCTACGAATATATTGGAAAGCTTGCACGAGTTCAAGAACAAGTAAAAGATTCTATTTTAATTATACCTAGAATCTATACAAATAAGCCTCGAACCACTGGTGAAGGTTATAAAGGCATGGCGCACCAACCAGACCCAAGCAAAAAACCAGATTTAGTTGAGGGAATAAAAGCGATCAGGAAAATGCATTTAAAAGCCTTATGCGAATATTACATGCCTGCAGCCGATGAAATGCTCTACCCAGAAAACTATACCTATCTTTCAGACGTTTTGGGATATCATGCAATTGGTGCTCGTTCAGTAGAGAATCAGCAACACAGACTAGCTGCAAGTGGTGTTGACACACCTGTTGGTATGAAAAATCCTACAAGTGGCGATCTGTCAGTTATGTTAAATTCTATCATAGCGGCGCAGCAGGGCCATACTTTCACATATTCTGGATGGGAAGTTGAGACCACAGGCAATCCGCTTACTCATGCAATTTTAAGAGGCGCTGTAGATTCTAATGGTCGAAATCTTCCTAATTATCATTATGAAGATTTAATTCGCATTGCTAAAGACTATGAAAAATTACAACTGTTAAATGCAACTATTATTGTTGATACAAACCATGCAAATTCTATGAAATGTTATTCTGAACAGCCAAGAATAGCAAGAGAAGTTTTAATGAGTAGAAAATATGACACTTTGCTTAAAAAAATGATAAAAGGTCTCATGATTGAAAGCTATCTAATAGAAGGTAAGCAAGGCATCGGCGATAATATTTATGGAAAATCAATAACGGATGCATGTCTAGGATGGGAGAGTACAGAAAAATTAATTTATAATATTGCTGAAAGTATTTAAACGATGAACCTCGATGACAATGGAGTGGAGATGTTGCATGAAAATTATTAGAGCTACAGAAAGACATATTGAAAGAATTCTTAGCTTATGTAAAGATTGCTCTCAAAACATGGTGAATAATCTGATCGATCAATGGGACGGGGTCTATCCGAACAAAGAAATTTTCTTAGATGATATTAGAAACAATTCTTTATATATTGCTGTTTCTGATAACTCTGAGGATATACTAGCCTGCATCGTCATAAATGAACATCAAGATCCAGAATACAAAGAAATCAAATGGAAATATGATAGAGAAAAGATTGCTGTAATTCATAGACTAATGGTTCATCCAAAGAATGAAGGAAATGGGATTGCCCAAGATTTGGTAAGTTTCGTTGAAAAATTTGCAAAAGAAAAACAATATAGATCGATTAGATTAGATGTCTTTTCTAAAAATCTGAGAGCATTAGGTTTCTATCAAAAACTGGGTTATGAAGTGACAGGTGAAGTTGTTTTTAGAAAAGGAGTGTTTTTTTGTTGCGAAAAAATAGTCTAAGCTAAAACCCATTTCACCGACTTTTCTGCTCATTACTGAAGATAACGCCTTATCTGTTAAAACGAAAAAAGCTCACCTTAAGTAATTCCTCTATAAGATTTCTTCCGACGAAACCCGTCCCACCAAAAATTAACACATTCATCTTTCCACCTCCGAAATGGTGTCTAAGTAAATAGTCAGTATTTAAGTCTTTCCGGACACGCTTTTCTACTGTTGTAACCACAAGTTATTTACTAAATTATACCATGAATTTCAAATATAAATTATTTCTACGAACTAAGCTGCTACCATGTGGGCAGCTTTTTTGTATTCAAAGTAAATATAGATCTCTAACTCCATAGACGGTAGGGAGAGTAGATTTTCTCATTGATATTCGCAAGGTATATGGATATAATAGAACAAAGGTTCTATAAACTACCAAATATATGTACTGTGAGGCGAGCAAGATGAAAGATATATGCGTTGATTGCAAGAGAAAGACGTATTGCCTAGAGCCGTGTGAAGACTGGTTAATCCAGCACGACAAATGCCCAGTTTGCCAGAACAAACTAGTCCACGTTGGAGGATGTACGGAGTGCATCACCGGAGATTGGGCGAAATGTGGCTAGTATGAAAGTACTTATGGAGCCAGTGACTTTTTTCGTAGGCGAGAATGGTTCGGGAAAATCTACGCTCCTTGAAGCAATTGCTTATAAATGTGATTTCAACACTTCTGGTGGAGGACGAAATAATTCTTATGAAGTCCCTTCCTCTGAATCAGCACTAGGTGATTATATAAGGCTTTCTTGGGCACCGAAAATTACTAATGGCTTTTTTCTGAGGGCGGAAAGCCTCTACAACTTTGCATCTCACATCGATAGTCTTGGACCAGACGCTTATGAGCCTTATGGAGGAAAATCACTACATAAACAGTCACATGGGGAATCTTTTTTATCCGTCTTCGCCAATAGGTTTGGAAAACAAGGAATTTACCTTTTAGATGAACCCGAGGCGGCACTTTCCCCAACACGTCAACTCACTTTGTTGAGAATAATTAGGGATTTGGAAACAGAAGGTAAATCCCAGTTTATTATAGCAACACATTCTCCAATTATTTTAGCTTATCCAGATGCACAGATTCTTGATTTCGATACTTCACCGATTTCTCAAACCACGTATGAAGATACCTCACATTACCAGATAACCAAAGGTTTTTTGGAAAATAGAGGTCGTTATTTACGGAAGCTCTTTGAGAATTAGGTCCATAGACTAACACCTTGAGATTTATGAAGTTCATATTTGGATATTCGGATTTTTTTGAAAGAACGAGAGATACTACCGTTCTGTGTGCTATAGGTCATCATGACGTTTTAAAAAACTAATAATTCTTTGATATTAATAAAGATAGACCGTTTGCATTATTGCAGACGGTCTATCTTTACTAAAAAAGCTAAGAAAAATTCTAGGATAATTAGCCATTTCAGCGGAAAGCTGGGCTAGCCGAGTAGCATTCGATCGTTATCCAGTACCGCTCCGCTTCTTTTTTCGAATTGCTCAATCAAACGTTCCACCGTCATAGTGCTTCTTTCTTGGCCCTTAAAATCCATAATAATTTGTCCTTCATGCATGATTATCGTTCGTGTCCCCAATTCCAAGGAGGCTTTCATGTTATGGGTAATCATCAAGGTACACAACGTTTCCTCATGGACAATTTTCCTAGTCAAATTCAAGACCTTCCGAGCAATGGTCGGGTCGAGGGCAGCTGTGTGTTCATCAAGAAGCAGCAATTTAGGCTTTACGATGGTTGCCATCAGAAGCGTAAGTGCTTGGCGCTGTCCTCCGGAAAGAAGCCCCACCTTTTGGTTCATTCTATTTTCAAGACCCAAATCCAAAAGCTCTAACCTCTCCTTGAAAAGAAGGGAATCCTTCTTCGTCATACCCGGTCTCAAGCCCGTGGGCTTGCCTTTTGCAAAAGCGATAGCTAAGTTTTCTTCTATCGTCATATCATAGGCTGTTCCCCGCAGAGGATCCTGAAATACTCTTCCAATGTGCACAGACCGTTTATATTCTGGAAAGAAGGTCACATCGACCGAGTCAAGAATAACTCTGCCTTCGTCAATCTCATATACCCCGGAAATACAATTAAGAAGCGTGGACTTTCCAGCGCCATTTCCACCAATGATCGTTACAAATTCCCCTTCTTCCAGGGAGAGGTTGACCTTATCAAGGGCTAGTTTTTCATTGTTACTCCCTTTTCCAAACGTTTTACTTAACGATTCTACTTTAAGCATTAGGCCTTTTACTCCCTTCATGATGTGCAACCGTTAATTTCCGTTTCACAAGAGAAAGGCGCTTCTTAATAACCGGCATAGCCATAGCAAGAGCAACAATTACCGCTGAAACAAGTTTTAAGTCAGTCGAAGGCATCCCAATTTCGAGCGCAAAAGCGATAATTAACCGATAGAGTATTGCGCCTAGAACTGCGGCGAAAAGTCTTCTAAGGAGAGATTTCGTGCCAAAGATGACTTCTCCGATGATCACTGAGGCCAAACCGATGATCACCATCCCAATTCCCATACCGATGTCCACATACGATTGGGACTGGGCAATTAGCGCACCTGACAAGGCCACCAATCCATTGGAAATCGCTAACCCCATTAGAATCACAAAATCCGTATTGACTCCGAGTGCTCTTACCATATGGTCGTTATCCCCTGTAGCTCTTAAAACGAATCCGAGCCTCGTATTTAGAAAGAGGTACAGTAAGAAGAGTATCGCTAACAAGATGATCAACGATAATAGTAACTTACTGTAGTCTCCAAGGACAGTCTTTTCTAAAACACTAAATACTGTCGCCTTATTGATCAGGGGAATATTTGCTCGACCTCCCATAACCTTTAAGTTTAGAGAATAAAGAGCAAGCATAGTCAGAATACCAGCCAAGAGTGGTTGGATTTTTAGTTTGGTATGAAGTAATGCCGTGATAACCCCTGCTCCGCAACCTGCGAAAAACGCGATGACTAAGCCAAGTAGCGGTTGTCCACCGCTACTCATGATGACTGAAACTGCTGCGCCCAGTACAAAACTCCCGTCCACACTCAAATCCGGCATATTGAGCGTTCTAAAGGATATAAATACCCCTAGTGCCATGATTGCATAGATTATTCCTAGCTCAAAGGAGCCCTGTAGCACCAAAAAGGTCATCACTTAAACCCCTTATTTTTTAATTTCCAAAAACCTGCGTGGCTGCTTTCAGAACATCATCTGGCAAATTAATTCCAATTGCCTTTGCTGTATCCTTATTAAGATAAATATTCATATCTTTCATCGTTTTAACCGGAAGATCTCCAGCTTTCTTACCCTTTAATATTTCTACAGCCATATTAGCTGTCTCTTTACCCAACACATCGTAGTTAATTCCGTAAGTTGCAAGCCCTCCATCCTTAACCATGGAATCAGCACCCACGTAGACGGGTATTTTGGCCTTGTTCGCAATTTGAGTCACGACAGGCATTGCAGAAGCTACGGTGTTATCAATGGGAGAGAAGATGGCGTCGACCTTCCCAACCAGTGAAGTGACGGTCTGCTGCACATCTGAAGAATTGGTCACGGTTCCCTCAACCACTGTCATATTGTTCTTCTTAGCATAATCTTTTAAGTTATTGATCACGGAAACAGAGTTAGTTTCACTGGCATTGTATAAAGCACCGATTCTTTTAATATCTGGAGTGATACGTTTGGCAAGATCCATAATTTTCTCAGCCGACACGGCATCAGACGTACCAGTTACATTGCCATTCGGCTTATCCATATTAGTTACCAGACCTGATCCCAGTGGATCTGTACAAGCCGAAAATAGGATGGGAATGTCCTTAGTTTCACTGACTACAGCTTGTGCCGAAGGTGTAGCAATAGCGACAATAAGATCATATTTATTACTGACAAATTTTTGGGCTATGGTTTTTAAGTTCGACTGGTCTCCTTGGGCGTTCTGATAATCGATTGTGATATTTTCACCGTCTTTATATCCTTTAACCTGTAACTCCTTGATCAGAGACTCTCTGATCGTATTCAGTGAAGGATGTTCTACAATCTGTACAATACCAATTTTTTTCTTCGCTCCGGAGTTGTCTGAGTTTACCGCCTTACTGGGCGCACAAGCGGTCAATGAGAACATTAAAGTCATTGTCATAATTACTGAGATAAGTGCAGCTAACGGTTTTTTCATTAAAGATACCTCCCCATTCTAATTAGAATTTGATAATACAAGGGTTTCCTTCTCTGCACATTCCATTCACCCGCGGTAATGAATGGAACGAAAGTGTGGACACAAAATAAAACGCCTATCCTAAATTAAGGACAGACGTTAATCTGCGGTACCACCTTAGTTGATGCATAATTCCAAATGCATCTTCTCAATGCAGAGTGCCAACACACCCTTAGCCCGATAACGCTGGCTCTGCGTTGGTCGCTACTAAAGCTGACTTTTTCGCTCCACCCTCTGGGGCCCATTTATCGCGCCATTACCTGCCGAGTTTCCACCTTACCCGACTCTCTGAGAGGATGGTCTTGCGATTTTACTTCCCCTTCAACAGTTTAAGTTAATAATAGCACTCCCCTTACTGAATTTCAAGACCTTAAGTCCAATGTTGACAGGTTTAAATCCACTGGAAAAGATGATGCATATATTGGTACATACTGGTAGAAAGCTTAGTAATTTCTAACCACAATGATAAAATGAAAGTGTTTGAGTTGTACTCTCAAAAATAGTCATTGAAGAATTATAAAATTGAAGTATAATTATATTAGTATATTATAAATATATTATTTAAGCTAAAAGGGAGTGGTTATAGATAATTACTTAAATGATTAAAATTCAATAGTACTAATTATCTTAAATCATGTAACGAATGAATGAACGAGATATTTTTAAGCATCAAGGAGTGATTATTGTATGAACAAGGATGGAAATAGGATCATTATGTTGCTCGGTTTAGCGGGTTTTATCGTCATGGCAGACAACTGGGTGGTGTCTCCCATACTACCGGCCATTGCTCAGAATTTGACGATTGATATTTCAAGAGCAGGACTCTTAATTACGGCCTATATGATTCCTTTTGGAATTTTTCAGATCATCTTTGGGCCCTTGGCAGATCGATATGGGAAAAAGCAAGTCATTACGTTTGCGATGATCATGTTTACGATAGCGACTGGGCTTTGTGTGTTAGGTTCGAGCCTAACCAGCTTGGCAATTTTCAGAGCGCTCACGGGAGTGTTTGCCGCATCGGTCATGCCAATTTCCTTAGCCTTAATCGGAGATATGATCCCGGTTCAGGAAAGACAGGGTGCGATAGGAACGTTTATGGGTATATCGTTTCTGGGGCAAGGACTCAGTATGGCCATAGGAGGCACAATTGCTTACTTCCTTAATTGGAGAGGAGTTTTTGGTGTCTATGCGATACTGGCCATAATTCCAACGTTACTGATCCTAAAAAATTACAAGCTTCTCCCCTCAGAAAAGCATCCTGACAGCAAATTATTTGCGCCGTATGCTAAGCTGTTGGGAACGAGCAGGAGTCTGTTTACGTATACCATCGTTTTACTGGAGGGTATATTCATCATCGGAAGCTTTTCTTACGCAGGAGCTTACATTGCCCAAACCTATGGATTCAACTACTTGTATCTTGGTTTAATTATGACGGCCTTCGGAATCATGTCAGTTATTGGCGGAAGAATGAGTGGTAAGCTAGCGGCTAAAATGGGTGCACGCAAAGTATTAAGCTTGGGACTTGTGTCAGCCGCTGTTGGGGATATCATTATCTATCTGTATGGAGATGTATTGGGGATGCTGATCCTAGGGATTGCCCTGTTAGGACTTGGTTTCATCTTTACTCATTCTACGCTGCTTACAAGAGCTACAGAGTTTGCTCAGAAGGCTAGAGGAGCCGCCATGTCCCTGGTAGCATTCTTTTTCATGGGTGGAGGCGGTATCGGTACGGCAATTGGCGGAAGAGTGATTGCAGCCGTTGGGCTTAGTAACCTTTTCCTGATTAATGGTATTGCTCTCATCGCCACGTTGTTCTTGAGCTTTGTCATGATAAGGGATCATGTCGTGAAACCCAATGAATCATTGGAAAAGATCGGAAATCTGTAGTGAACTCGTTCAGCTAAAGCTGAACATCGGGGCTTCAAAGGATTATGTCTATGCAAGCCTTGGCAAAACGGTCATCATAGATGCTAGGACTGAAAAGGAATATAAAGGAAGCCGAGATGCAGGAGAAGCAAGAGGAGGACATATTCAGGGGGCTAAGCTAAACAGAGTTCCAATACTATATTTTTGCTTTGTTTAAATTGTATCTTCATGGGTGTTTATGAATTACAATATAAGTTAGTTTTTAACGTGGGGAGGAAAAAGTATGGTTCAAGTGGATGTGTTCGGAATCCGTGAAGAAGCTCCTGCCGGTGCCTGCAGTTGCGGCGGGGCTTGTGGCTCAGGGACAGAAAAGACGATGGGGGAAATGTTTGAGGATTTGGTTCTGTATTGCAAGGAAAGTGATCTAGCGTCTGACGTACAATTGCACTTTATCGATGTTTTTGAGGATAATCTAAAAATCTACGATACCGCACATACAATGTTTAAAAACGGCTTTGCTTTACCGCTGGTGGCAGTTAACGGGGTTGTCCGCTTTTATGGCGGGATCAGTCACAGTAAGATCTATGATGAGGTACGGAAGAGTTGCTAATCACTCAAAGGGGCCTCAGCCCAACTCATGGGCTGAGGCCCCTTTGAGTGAGATGCGGCGTTTACCCTGAAGTAAGACAACCTTTCCTTGGGAATTCGTCCAGCGCGGGCTTATCGTAGAACTGGCCTAAGGATAGGTGAGGTCATTAAGGCGAGGACTTGACTTAAAAATGAAGGCATAGAAATTTTGATTGCAATTTCACAAAAGTCATGTTAATTTATATATGAATAGTTAAACATATGAACATAGGTTGGATGAAGTTGCTTGGTATTGTTAATATGATGTAGCAATTTTTTGGAGGAGAAGAGATGACGGAGCAACTATCTAAAGAAGAACGAGTGAAGTATCGTATTGAAGGGGAATTTTGTGCCAATTGCTCGGCGAAAATGGAGAGAATGTTGAGTGCAACGGAAGGAATAGGAGAGACAACGATCAACTATGCTACCAAGACGGTTATCTTGCCTCCCTCGCGAGTCGTGCAGGCTCAGGATATTATGGAGAGAATTGAAGCGGGAGTAAAACTCGTTCTGATCAAAACGAAGCAAAAAGTAGCTACCCCGGATAACACTACTGCTGTGGCTAAGGAGAATAAGCGGAGACTTACAAGGATTTTGATTGCTGGTGTGTTATTTGCGGTAGGTCTGGTTTTTGAGTCGAGTTGGAAAAACAGTTCTTGGGAAATTCTTGAGTATTTGGTTAACTTAACGGCATATTTTATAGTAGGCTACAAAGTCCTAGCTAAGGCTGTTCGCAATCTGTTCAGGGGACAACTCTTTGATGAAAATTTTCTGATGTCATTGGCAACCGTCGGGGCGATTGCCATTCATGCTTTGCCTGAAGCTGTTGCGGTCATGTTGTTTTACTCCGTGGGTGAATACTTAGAGGAACGGGCAGTAAACCGTTCTCGTCATTCTATTCAGGCCTTGCTAAATTTCCGTCCGGAGTATGCCAATCTAGTTCATCAGTTGGATGTGATCAAAGTTGATCCCGAAGAAGTGCAGGTCGGACAGCAGATATTGGTTCGCCCGGGAGAAAAGGTTCCTTTAGACGGTGAAATCATGAATGGAAGTTCGTTTGTCGAAACGTCTGCTCTGACCGGGGAATCGGTGCCGAGAAAAGTCCAAGTGGGAAATACCGTTTTAGCCGGTATGATCAACACAACTGGGGTCTTGACGGTGCGTGTTACGAAGGTTTTTGCTGAATCATCCGTACAAAAGATCTTAGACTTGGTCGAGAATGCCAGTACCCACAAAGCAACCACGGAAAAGTTTATTACGACCTTTGCCCGTTATTATACGCCTGCTGTTGTCGTGGCAGCCTTAGTAATTGCCTTAGTGCCTCCGTTTTTGATCGACGGAAATTTTCAAGATTGGCTCTATAGGGCACTGACAATCTTAGTCATTTCTTGCCCTTGCGCTCTGGTGATCTCTGTTCCCTTGGGCTATTTCGGTGGGATCGGGGGTGCTTCACGCCACGGTATCTTGATCAAAGGAGCGAACTATTTAGAAGCGTTGACAGATCTTCGCACAGTGGTGTTTGACAAGACGGGAACTCTGACAGAAGGGGTCTTCCAAGTTGTAGAAGTCAGCCCGGCAAAAGGATATACCAAGAGGGAACTTATAGAAATAGCAGCCAGAGCGGAAGCTCACTCCCCTCACCCTATTGCTAAATCAATTCGCGAGAAGTATGGGAAAGACTTGAAAGACAGTGATTTGACAGGCTTACTAAGTTATGAGGAAATAAGCGGACAAGGGATTCGAGCTATCTTTAATGGAAAGACCGTGTTAGTGGGTAAAGCTGAACTATTGGAGCAAGCCGGAATCTTAACTCCAAGACTTACGGTTGATAAGGGGTTAGGAACAGAGGTTTACATCTCCGTAAACGGAGACTATGCAGGGCAATTGATTATTTCTGACCGAGTGAAGCCTGATTCCAGAGAAACGATCGCTGGCTTGAACCAGATGGGCTTGAAGACGGTTATGCTTACAGGGGATAACCCGGCAGTTGCCAAAGCAGTAGCGGAAGAACTGGCCTTGAGTGAATATTACTCTGACTTAATGCCAGAGGATAAGGTTTCTTGGCTGGAGACGCTTAGTCAAGCCAAAAGACAGGGTAAAGTGGCCTTTGTGGGCGATGGAATCAATGATGCTCCCGTCTTGACACGGGCGGATGTGGGGATCGCTATGGGAGGCCTAGGGTCAGATGCAGCGATTGAAGCCGCGGATGTCGTGATAATGGAAGATCAACCGAGCAAGCTCCTAGAGGCCATCCATATTGCTCGATACACAAAGAAAATTATTTGGCAAAATATTGGTTTTGCTTTGGGTGTAAAGTTACTGGTTATTTTATTGGCAATCTTCGGGCTCGCCAATATGTGGATGGCCATTTTCGCAGACGAAGGCGTCGCTTTGCTCGCGATTATGAACGCCATGCGGGTTAGGTGGTATAACAGCCCAAAAAATTCCCTTCCGGAAGTTTCATTAGTGCAAGTGTCTAAAGCAGCGGCACGCTAGTTTTCGTGCCTATCGAGGGTGAATTTTTATCATAAACCCCTATTTTTGTGTTAGAATGGGTTAACGATTTGTCTATCCATTTTGAGTTCGGAGTGAAAGTAGTATGATACTGAAAAAGCCAGGGGTTGATGCCGCTATCGATAAGCATGAATCTGTAGAGGACGCCGTATGTGACTGCTTATGCGTACATCATGAGGTGATTGATAAGTATGCAGACCA